>CAZPUI010000164.1:0-9575 GCA_964589695.1 uncultured Solibacteraceae bacterium
CGCGGGGGTTGGGCGAGGGGCCCGGTTGCCTTGGGGGGGGGGCGGTTCCGCGGGGTGGGGGCGGTCCTGGCCGTGAATGCCGTTGAGGAGGGCCACTTTGGTTGAGGTGATGGGGGCTCCGAAAAGTGGGTCCAGTCTGGTTGGGGGAGTATGCGGGAAAGGGGGCTACCTGGGTGGCCCATCGCCAAATCGGCAAACTTTGCAGCCGGGTTGAGGATGGTTTCAAAAACCGTGGCAGTTCGCAAGATTTCGCTGGATGTGAAGAGATGACTTGAAATTTTATTTATTACAGGGCTTTTTTTATCATCCAAACCACATTGGCGAGATTTACGCCAGCTCTCCATAGGAGCCCGAAATGATCAAACTACGCCTCAGCAAGGAGACCCTCTCCGAGGTCACCGGCGGCACAATCGTCACAGTGGTCTGCAGCGAGGTGGCACAGACATGCGCTTCCTCTAATGACCACACCTGTGTGTCCTGTGTAAAAATTAATTCATGTATTTCTTGCGGTATTGGCATCACAAATTGCGCAGGAAAACAAAAAACTTATCTCCATTGAAACCAAATTACCTTCAAATCCTCTTATTGCCTTCATGGACCCAATAGAAACATTCATGGGAGCATGGTGCAAAACAGGTCGCAGGTTTCATTAAATGAAATTATTAATTACGTGTGATGCCGAATCGCATTCACTCACTATTGAACGCGTTTCGGTGCAGAGCATCACATGCAGGCTTCGGCATATTTGCGTGCCTGATCGGTCAAAGGGTGGTTTCAAACCTTGCCAAGGCCTGTGCCAGGTATGGAAATGCCTGGCACAGGCCTTGGACCTGTCGGGCGAGCTCATCCAGATCGGCAACGGTGGCACGTGTCTCAAGGGTGGCGCAGGCCTGGGAAAAGTCCTTCAAACCCAGATGCCCAGCGTTGCTCTTGAAATCGTGGGCCAGGTGCTGGAGTTTGGGCCGGTCACCTGCCTCCAGGGCGGACTGCAGGTTGCGGAGCCGAGCCTCGCCGTCCACCAGGAAGGCCGAGATGTATTCCGCCAGGGCTTCGGATCCCCCCAGCACCCCTGCGAGGCGGTCCAGCCACGCCCTATCCAGGGTCGGAGGAGCCTCCATGGAAGGGCCCGCCAGATGCTGGCGCACGATCCCTTGGAAGACCTCGGGGTCGATGGGTTTGGCCAGGGTGGCGTCGAAACCCTGGCCCAGGGCCTCCTGCAGGGTCGCGGCATCTCCGGAGGCGGTGAAAAGGAGGATGGGCACCTCGGCCCCCCGGGGGTGCGCGCGCAGGGCCTGCATGGTTTCCAGACCATTCAGTCGCGGCATGTCCCCGTCCAGGATCACCAGGTCGTAGGGGTCGGCTCGGAAGGCCTCCACCGCCTGCTCTCCGTCTTCCACCACCCGGAAGTCCGTTCCCAGCTGGCGCAGCATGGCTGAAACCAGCACCCGGTTGGCCTCGTTGTCGTCCGCCACCAGGATGCGCCCGGAGGGCGCCCCTTCGGCCCCCACCCCTGGCTGGGAACCTTCGGGCACCCAGTCGTCCTTCACATCATCCTGGGCCAATCCCAGCACCACCTCGGCCCAGAAGGTGGATCCCTGGCCCTGCTCGGTCTCCACGCCCACACCACCGTCCATGAGTTCCGCCAGGTGCCGTGTGATGGAAAGACCCAGGCCTGTGCCCTGGTGCTTGGCCCGGCTCTCCGCCTGGGTGAAGGGCAGGAAGAGGCGGGGCAACACCTCGGCGGGAACACCTTCGCCGGTGTCCTCCACCTCCAGGCGGATTCGTACCTTGTCTTCCATGAAACCTGTGAGGGTCAGGCGGCAGGTCACACGCCCTTGGGCTGTGAACTTGAGGGCATTGCCCAGGAGGTTCACCAGCATCTGGCGCAGACGGTGAGCATCTCCCACCAGACGCTCCGGGAGCTCCGGTGCCACCTCTCCTTCCAGGATCAGGCCCTTCTCCCGTGCCCGCTCGGACAGCAGGGGCAAGGTCTCCGCCAGCAGGCGGCGGGGAGAGAAGGCCACGGACTCCAAGGCCAGGGCTCCAGCCTCGATGCGGTGGAGGTCCAGGAGGTCGTTCACCAGTTGCAGCAAGGCATCCGCGGCCCCCTGCATGACCCGGATGTACTGACGCTGTTCCCTGGGCTGCACCCGGCCCCTGTCCATCATCCGCAGAAAGCCTAGGATCGCATTCAGGGGTGTGCGCAGTTCGTGGGAGGTGGTGGCCACGAAGATGGACTTGAAGGCGCTGGCCTTCTCCGCAGCGTCCTTGGCGGTGCGGAGTTCCTGGGTGCGCTCGGCCACCACGGCCTCCAGGTGCAGGTTTCGCTGCCGGAGGGCCTGCAGGCGCAGGTAGACAAGCCCCGTCAGTGCGCCCCCCAGGAGGAGGACCACGCCGGTGCGAAACGCGGGCGTCTCCCACCACGCTGGGAGGATGGTGAAGGACCAGGTGGTGGTGGGGCTCCAGGGTCCAAGGCCCGTGCGGGACTGGGCCTCAAGGGTGTAGTGTCCCCGGGGGAGTTTGGGGTAACGCTCCAAGCCTTCGGGACTGGCGTGCCAGTCCTCCTCGAGGCCCTTGAGCCGACATCGGAGGCTCACGGAACCCTCCCGAGACCAGGAGGGGGCCGCCAGGCGGAAGCTGAGGGTGTTGTCCGAGCGACCCAGGGAGCCTCCACCGGGGGTGGTTTCGTGGAAGCTTCGGGAGCCGGCCTGGACATGCAGGATCCTGACTTCAGGGGGCGAGGGGGGTCCCGCATAGGCCCTGGGGTCGAAGCGGTGCAGCCCCCCCGAGGTGCCCATCCACACCGTGCCATCCGGATCCTTCCAGAAGGCCCCGTTGGCGCTGTCTTCGCTGACCAGGCCTTCGTTGTAGCCGAAATGGTCCACCGTGCCCTTGGCCTCTCGCAGGGTGAACCCCTGCCCTGTTCCGACCCAGAGCTGGTCATTCGGGCCCTGGCCGACAAAGTAGGGGATCCGGCCCTGGAGCGCGAGGTCATCCTGATGCCCCAGGATCTCCAGTTTTCCATCCCGGATTTGGACCCGGGTGAACACATGGGTGCTGAAGAGGTAGCTGAGGAGCACTGTGCCATCCTGCAGGGGCAGGGCGTGGAAGAGATTGTCGCCCAGGAGGCCTCCCTGGGCATCCAGGCGGTGCCAACGATTCCCCTCCAGGACCCGGAGGCCCCGGGTGGTGGCGAGCCAGATTCGACCGTGGGCATCCAGCCTGAGGTCATTGATATCCGCTGGGCTCGAGGGTTCCTCACCAGGAAGGGGAATGCGCTGGAAGGTCCAGCGCCCGCCCCTGAGTTCTCCACGGAAGAGCCCACTGAACTCGGTACCGAGCCATAGCCTTCCATAAGGATCTACGATCATCCGCCATACCCGACCCTGGGGGGTGAAGCCCGACTCAGGGCCAAGGCGTTGCACGGTGCGGGTCCTGGGGTCCCAGCGCAGGACGGCGGGATGACCCGCAAGGTAGTAGGCCCCATCGGGTCCCTGGACCACGGTGCGGGCCTGGAACCCTTGGGTTCCTTCCATCGTTTGGAATCCCTTGGATGACGCCAGCACGGCGCCAGAGCCCGTGCCCAGGACCAGGTTTCCGTGCCGATCCCGAGTGATCCACCAGATGGCATCACTGGGGAGGCCATGGGCGGTGGTGTAGGTCTGGATGGCTCCCCGGGCCAAGGTGCGGTAGAGGCGGTTGCCCCCAAGCCAGAGATGCCCCTCGCGATCCTGAAGCAGGGCGTGGATGACACGGGGGACCTGGGGATTCTGGACGTTCCACTCCGTGGGCACTCCCCCTTCGAGGCAGGTCAGGCCCCGGGCATGGGGTACCCAGAGCCGACCGGCAGGGTCGCCATACAGGGTTGCTTCCTCCACCAGACGCCCGATGCCTCCCACACCTTCCAGGGCACTTCCCTGGGCATCACCCCCCCAAAGACGTGCCTTGGACCGGACCCAGATTCGGCCCGGCGTGAGGGCAAGGGCTTCAAGGGCCTCAGTGGGTGCAGGGGACAGGGTGCAGGATCGCCACGTGGTGCCATCCCACTTCCGGAGACCGGACCTTGCCCCTTCGCTGTAGGTCGCCCAGGTTCCTTCGGCCCCCACCCGGAGGGCGGTGAGCAGGCCCCCGGGCCAGGACAGTTGGCGGAAGGTCCGGGAGGCCACCTGCACATAGGGACCTGCCTGGGTTCCAACCCAGAGCCGGCCTTGGGCATCCGACCCCAACCCCCGGATGTGGATCGCAGGAATTTCCGGAATTCTCTGGATCCCGGTGGTGGTGCGGAGGGCGAGGCCCATGGGGGTGCCAATCCATAGTCCCTGCGGATCCGGATGGAGATGGGTCACGTTGGAACTGGGCAACCCGTCAAGGGGACCGAAGACCTCGAATCGGCGGCCGTCGAAGCGGAACAACCCGTCATCCGTGCCCGCCCAGAGAAACCCATGACGATCTTCCAGGAGGCTCCAGACCACGGGACTGGTGAGCCCTTGGTCCCGGCCGTAGACCTTGAGGGCCTGGGAGCCGGGAGGCACCGGGGCCAGCGTCTCCTGGGCCCCCAACCCAAGGCCGAGCGACGCGAGCACAAGGCCCCGGAGCCAAGTCCTGAAGAAGCCCACCCATGGGGCCATCGGAGGGGTGTGCCGCACAGAATTCGCCATGGTGGACTGAACAGAGCGAACTCATCGGTGGATCTGGGGTTTTGGATGAGTTGGCGCGCAGGCCTTCTCGGGGAGGAAGGATGTTCCTTCGTTCAAATCCTTCCTTCAATTGGGCTTTTGGGAGGAAGGATTTCCCCTTGGTTCAAATCCTTTCTCCCAATAAGGTTGCGGCCCCTTGCGGGGCCGCGAGCTTTTTGGTTGGGGAGGAAGGATTTGAACCCTCACCTGACGGAATCAGAATCCGTTGTCCTACCATTAGACCACTCCCCAGTAGGCAGGTCCTAGGATAGCGGTTTGGGTGAAATTGGCAAGGGGGTTCGCGCGGGGAAGGGGTGCTGACGCTATTCTGCTGGGGTTCTGGAGGTGGGGATGGGCGACTCACTCAGGCTGGCGTACTTCGTGGCACTGAAGGAAGGAGGCAGCTACCTGGGGGGGCTGCTGTTGACGGACACGACGGGCATTCCCCTGGATTTCCGGTACACGGAGCCCATCGCCCCCACCAAGCTGCAGTCCGTGCTCTACGGGAAGGCGTTGGAGCCGCACCTCAAGGAGGAGGTGATCCAGAAGACCCTGCTCAAGGAGATGAAGGGGGCTCCGGATCTGTTCATCGTTCCAGCCACGGACCTGGTGGGGGGGTGGTCGGGGGATCTTCGTTTCCCGGTGCTGGCGGTTCAGAAGACACAGGATCCACCCTTGGTGCGACTGGGGGAGGTGCATCGGGTGTCTTCCCGGGAGGTGCTGGTGCAGGTGGGGGAGGGGGCGGCACCGCTCCGGGTGATTTTCGCCAGTGGGATGGACATGGCAGGACAGGATTTGGCACTGGGGAGAATCCAGGAGGCGGGCTACCACATGGACCTGGTGGAGCCCTTGGAGCGGGTCTACGCGGCCCTTCAGGCCTTGCTCAAGCCGGACTGACACCATGCTTGGAAGCTTTCGGGAGGCCATGAGTGATGCCGCGGAGACCCTTCGCAGGGTCTTCGTGGATCCACCCTCCCATGGCGTGGATTTGGGATTGGTGGCCCCCTTGGGTGCGGCCATGGACCCCCTGCAGGTCCAGACGGCCACGCTGGACCTCGGCTGGACCACCGCCACAGGGGTCATGCCCTGCCTGCAGGCTCGCACGCCCTCCGCGACCCCGATGTTCCAGGAGGCCCGTCTGGTCCAGGAGGGGGCCTGGAGCGCCTGGGCCACAGGGGCCAAGGTGAAGGAGGTCCCGGCCTTCCAGAGCCAAGGCGTCACGGGCGTGGCCATCCCTCCCCTGCCCCGGCGGACGAAGGTGCTCCGACTCGAACCCAGGCTGGTGGGGAGTGCGGTACGCAGGCTGGAGCCAGGCCTGCGCAGTCCCATGGCCCGCCAGCTGTCCACGGCCTTTGCCGGACTCCGGAGCCAGGGTGGTCTTGCCATCGTCCTGGGGCTTCCGGTGGCCATCCAGGGGGAGGATTGGCAGGCCCTGAGCAAGGCCCTCTGGCTGCGCTATTCCATGCAGCTGGTCAAGACCACGGGGGAGAACATCCGCAACGTGGATGTGCTGGGCCTCTTTCGGATTCCCGAGAAGGGCATCCGGGAGCTTCGCCATGATCCCAAGCGCAACCGACTCCTGGTGGCCCTGGATGCCGAGGCCTATGGTTCGGCCCGTCGCCTATTCATCCTGGCGCGGCGAAAGGCCGATCGGTCCCTCGTAAGCTGCTATCTGGAGGAGACCTGATGCCACGCCCCCCGTCCCCCGAGGAGCCTGGATACAACTCTGAGGCTCTGCCCACCCTGCCCATGGAGGTCTGGTCGGATTTCGAGACCGCCCTTCGGTCCCGTCAGCCCGGTGATTTCATCCAGCCCTGCGAATGGGCCCTGGTGATCTATGCCGGATCCAACCTGGGGCGGGTCTTCGCCCTGAGTGCCGGAGAGAACGGCATCGGCCGTTCCCCCATGGCGCGGATTCCACTGCTGGATGAAGAGATCAGTCGCCACCACGCCCGGGTCCTGCTGAGCCAGGAGGCGGAAGGGACGCGGCTCGTGCTGGAGGATACCGGTTCCACCAATGGCACCCTCCTCAATGGTCGGGCGGTGACCTCCCCGACGCTTCTCAAGGCAGGGGATCGCATTGCCCTGGGGGGCCATGTCCTGAAGCTCGTGGCCATGGATCCCCTGGAGCGAGCCTTCCACCAGACCCTCCTGGAACAGAGCACCAAGGATGCCCTTACGGGCCTGGGCAATCGGGGGGCGGTGTTGGGTGAGCTGCAGAACCGTTTTGAACTCAGCCGGCGCCATGTCCGGCCCATGTCCGTGGTGATGGTGGACCTGGACCACTTCAAGCAGCTCAACGACACCCATGGCCACGGGTCCGGGGACCTGGTGTTGCGAATCTTCGCCGATTTGGTTCGTCTGAACCTCCGCAGCACGGACCTGGCAGGACGTATCGGTGGGGAGGAGTTCCTGCTGGTCCTGCCGGAAACAGACACCCAAGGCGCCATGCTCCTGGCGGAAAGGTTGCGCCTGGCCGTTCAAAATACGACCATCCAGCTGCCGGACCTGTGCCTGCAGGTGACGGCCAGCATGGGGGTGGCAGAGCGTTCCTCCAAGGACCGCGATGGAGGTGACCTTTTGGGCCGGGCGGATGCCGCGCTCTACCGGGCCAAGCACCTGGGGCGCAACCGGACTGAAATTGCATAACAGGTCCGGGCCACAGAGGACGGAAGCTGATATCTTGGGGGCTCATCCTGCCCTCAGGTCCCCCCAATGTCTGATGTGAACCCATCGCCAGATGCGCCGGACTACGATCCTGCCACCATGTATGCCAGTGTGACGGGACTGGGCGGTGCTGCCTCCATGGACGAATGGGCGCTCATTCGTTACGTGGGCCAGCCCATCGGGGAGGTGGTGCACCTCCGGGGTGAGGGCATCACCGTGGGAAGGTCTTCGGACAACGCTGTGCACCTCCCGGATCCCGAGGTGAGCCGCCATCACTCTCGGCTGGAGATGGTGGTGCTGCCGGATCAGAACCTGGTCATCCACCTCTGGGACCTGGGCTCCACCAACGGGACCTTCGTCAATGGTCGTCGTCTGGGATCCAGTGGCCCTGTGGAACTCAAGAATGGCGATGTGATCCGGGTGGGAAGCCATGCCTTCAAACTCAAGCGCCTGGACGTCCTGGAGCGCCATTACCACGAGGCGGTGCTTGCCCAGACCACCGTGGACCACCTCACCGGGGTGAGCAACCGCGCCACCATCCTGAGCATCCTCGAGAAGCACACGGAGCTGGCCCGCCGCCACCGACGCCCCCTGTCCATGGTGCTGTGCGACCTCGACCACTTCAAACGCATCAACGACCGGTTTGGTCATCCCGCCGGGGATCGGGTCCTCACGGCCTTCGGGCGCTTGGCCATGAACCGCCTGCGCTCCAGCGACAACATTGGCCGCATCGGAGGCGAGGAGTTCCTCCTGGTGCTCCCCGAGACCCTGGGGACCGAGGCTGTGACGGTGGCGGAGGATCTGCGGGAGGCGCTGGCCATGGAATCCGTGGAGTACGGAGAGACGGGTCAGAACCTCAAGGTGACCTGCAGCATGGGGGTGGCCCAGCTCCGGGAAACGGATATCAATGGCGGCACCCTGCTGGCCCGGGCGGACGTGGCCCTCTACCACGCCAAGGGTCACGGGCGGAATCGGGTGGAATTTGACGAATAGATTCCTGCTCCCCCGGCAACTCGGCAGCGTGCGGGTGCGCGAAAAGCTGGGTGAGGGGGGCATGGCTGTGGTCCACCGGGCCGAGGACGTGTTCCGGCCGGAGGTGCAGTTGGCTGTCAAATTCCTCAAGGCCGAGGCCTCTGCCGATGGGGAGGTGGTGCGCCGCTTCCTTCGGGAAGGGGAGGTCCTCAAGCGTCTGCGGCATCCCCACTTGGTGGAAGTCATCGACTTCGGTCGGGCGGGACTGACGCCGTATCTCCTCATGGAGCTGCTGGAGGGGGGCAGCATCAAGGCCTGCTTCGGCGAAGCCCCGGCCCAGTTGGTGCGCCGCCTGGTGCCCGTGGCGGATGCCCTGGCCCATACCCATGCCCAGGGCGTCGTGCACCGGGACCTCAAGCCCAGCAACCTCCTCTTCGCCCGGGATGGGCGCCTGAAGGTCACCGACTTTGGGGTTTGTCTGTGGGAAGGGGGCGAGGGCACGCGCCTCACCCATTCCCAGATGGTGGTGGGGACCCTGGGCTACATGGCGCCGGAACAGCACGGTGATCCCCGTTCCGTGGACGGGCGCTGTGATGTCTACGCCCTGGCGGCCATCCTCTTCGAGTTCACCACGGGCCAGGGCTACAGCCAGGTCCAGATGCCCCCCGCTTCGGTGCGTCCGGGGTTCCCGCCCCGCCTGGCCCGCATCCTGCTCCAGGGGCTCGCCGCCCAGGCGGCTCGCCGCACCGCCTCCATGGACCTGTTCCGGGACGAGCTGGCGGGCTGGCTGGGTTCCGCGGAGGCGGCAGGCTGGGGGGAGGAACCGCTGCCGGGCTTTGGTCGCCTGGCCCAGGAAGCGGCCACCCAGGCGAAAGCAAGGACGCCACGTCCCGAAGGCCCCGAACGCCTGGATCCCTACCTGGACGCCCTGGTGACGGGGGGGGTGGGGGCCCGACGCACGGCGGCGGATGCGCTGCAGCGGGAGGCACGGGCCGAGGATGAGGCCCATCTGCTGGAGCTCCTCACACGCCTGCCGGAGGGTGCCCGGTTTGCCGTGGTGGCGGCCCTGGGCAACATGGGGGGGGCTTCATCCCTCGATCCCTTGCTGGGGCTGCTGGGCGATCCCTTCTGTCAGCGCGAGGCCGCCGCGGCCCTCAGCCGCGTGGCGCAGGGGGTCGGGGGCCGCGCGACGCGTCCGGCAGCCCTCCGGTACCCGGGGCCGGGGCTGTCCAGTCCGGTGGCCCCTCCTGGCCCGCCGGG
>CAZPUI010000165.1:0-9573 GCA_964589695.1 uncultured Solibacteraceae bacterium
AGATCTTCGATCCGGAGATCCGCGAGAAGATCTGCAGGGGGAAGCGGGATGCCTCCCTGTGGCTTGATGTGGCCCGAATCTGCCACCGCAAAGGGCTGCCCACCAATTGCACCATGCTGTACGGCCACATCGAGGAGCCTCGCCACCGGGTGGATCATCTGCTGCAACTCCGGAGCCTCCAGGATGAAACCGGTGGTTTCCTGGCCTACATCCCCCTGGCCTACCAGAACGAGGACAATGAGCTCTCCGCCACCCATGCCATTCCCGAAACCACCGGAACCCAGGACCTCCGCGAAATCGCAGTGGCCCGACTGCTCCTGGACAACATTCCCCACATCAAGGCCTATTGGGTGATGATCACCCCGGGACTCGCCCAGATCGCCCAGAGCTACGGAGCCAACGATCTGGATGGCACCATCATCGACGAAGAAATCGCACACCTGGCAGGTGCCAAGACCCCCCAGGGCCTGTCCAAGGAGCAGCTTCGCCACCTGATTGCCTCGGCGGGATTCAAGCCCGTGGAGCGGGATAACCTGTACCGCATCCAGGGGGTCTGATGGAGGAAAAATCCGAACTCCGACGCCACTTTCGGCGACTCCGCCAAGCCTTGGCCCCTGACCTTCGCCTTCGGCACGATGCTCGAATCTGCGAGCTGGTCGCTGACTTCGCCCACCGCAAAGGCATGCACCGTCTGGGTGTCTTCAGCGCCATCCGCCACGAGGTGGAGTTGCAGGGACTCGTCCGGAGCCATCCCGAATGGCTCTTTTTCTACCCACGGATCGCATCCACTTCTCCTCCCAGGCTGGTCTGGGGAACGGAACCCCTGGAACCCGGTCCCTTTGGGATCCAGGAACCCGTCTTCGCCCAGCACTTCGTACCCCCGGTCCAGCTGCTCCTCGTGCCGGGGCTGGCCTTCGATGAGGCGGGATTCCGACTGGGTTATGGGGGTGGGTACTACGATGCCCTCCTGGACCACCTCCAGGACGATGTCCTCACCCTGGGGGTTGGCTATGGTCTCCAGCGCACCCATGACCTGCCCCGCTCACCCCATGATATTCCCGTGGATGGCCTGGTGACGGAAATGGGCATCACCTGGTTCGCGAGCTAGCCGAGCTTGACGATGCTTCCCCCGCCGGGATAGTCCTCGGTGGTGGCCTCGCGCATCTTCTGCAGCACCTGAACAAGGCCTCGAATGCGCTCCACCATTTCGCCAATCTTCTTGAGTTTGGCCTCCTCGGGGTACTTCCTTTCCAGCAGTTCCACCTGCATGGAGATCACCGCGAGGGGGTTGTTGATCTCATGCTTGAGGGTACCGGCCATCTGCTGGAAGGAATCCAGGCGTTCCACCGCCAGGGCCTTGCGCTGGAGTTCCTCATGCCCTTTGAGGACCTGGAGACGGTGATGCAAGGTTTCCCAGCGGAAACCTTCGGGGAGCCAGTCCGTGGCCCCGGCCGCCAGAAGGTCGGGAAACTGGGACTCCTGGGCACGCACCACCAGGATGGGCACGGAGGCAAAGCCTGGGTGGCGGCGATAGGCATGGATGCAGGCCGTGGTTTCCGAAAGCCCCTGGTAGTCGAGGATCAGGTAGCGGAAGCGGGAGAGGGGCGTCCGGGGTGGTTCCAACTACAGGGGGTACAGGGCGCAGCCTCCGGACTCCGCCACCTGCTCGAAAAGCTCCGTCATGCCGTGATCCTGGGAGATGAGCCCCAGGAGCGGGATGGGCGAGGTCCCGGACTTGCCCTCCGTCCCCATGGGGAAGGCCAGGGTCAGCATGGAATCTCCCCAGCGCCACGTGATCCCCGCTTCCCGAAGGTGCTGGGTGGTCCAAGCCTCCGGGGAAGGTCCAGGCGTGCGCGAAGGGAATTGCAGGCGCAGAATCCACTGGAAGTGTTCGCCGATCCAGCGACCCGCAACTTCCGCACCCGTCCCCAGCTTCATCAACTGAGGCTCCACCAGCGTGGACAGGGAGTGAAGGGCCAGGGAGGGAGGAACCCAGATCTGTCCTTCCGGAGGTGCATCGAACACCAAGGTGATGCCCCGAAGCCGGGCCAGGGACTGCCAGTTGTTGACGAAGACCTCCTGGAACTGGGCCAACGAGGTCGTGGCACTGACTTCCCGCAAACTGCCCTCGCCCGCCAGTTCCTGCATCCCGGCCTCCACCACATGGCGCAGGTGGTCCACCTGGGTGGTGAGGGCCTTCTGGACGTCGGGGGCAGCGCCCTGGGCCAGGCTCAGCATCCTGCGCGCCGAGGCGAGCACTTCCATGAACTGCGCGGAGGCCTGCGCCCTCATCAATTCAAGCTGGTTGCGCAAACGAAGCATCTCCCCGCGCATTTCCGCCTGGCTGATGGCCCGACTGGCCAGCTGGGTCTGCCTCAGGGCCACGGCCCCCATGCGCACGAAGGTCTGGAAGAGCGCCAGGTCAAAGCGCGAGAAGGGGTGATCCAGGGAGGGGCGGTCCAGGTAGAGCATGCCCAGGACCGCGTCATCCAGCATCATGGGGGCGCACATCAAGGCACCCCGGTGCATGCTGGCCACGCTGCTGCCCTGGAACCTTGGATCCGACATGGGCTGGTTGGACACCACGGCGGTCTTGTGGTCCACCACATAGGACAGGATGGTATGGCTGAGCCCCACCCCATCGTCGGCCCCTCCGATATTGCCCACGCGCCTCCAGGATCCATCGGATTCCACCATGACGATGAAGCCACGCTCCGCATGGAGCAGCTTCAGCGCTTCGCTCAGGAGTCCCTGGACGAGGTGTTCCCCTGTCCCCTCCTTGAGCAGGGACTCCACCGAACGCTGCAGCAGTTCCATGCCCTGGATGAGCACCAGGGCCTGGGAGGGTTCGGGGCGCACTTCCGAAAAGAGGTTGCCCACCCGCTCGATGAAGCGGACCCCATCCAACCCGGGAAACCCGTCTGTGAACAGGATCCGCCAGTCCCCAAGTCCGATCTCATCCTCGTCCTGCAGCTGTCCACCCACGGGGGAAGGCACGGCCAGTCCATTGACGATGGTCCCGTTCTGGCTACCGAGATCCCGGACCCACCACCGACCTTCCACCTTGGCCAAGGCCGCATGCTGGCGGGACACCGTGGGGTCATGGGGACGGGAGACGGCGCAGGTGGCGATATCCCGTCCGAGAAAAAGGGGATCCTCAACCCTGACGCGAACTTGAACACTGCCTTCGAACCAGCTTAGGTACGGCACATCTCCTCCAAGCTCACCTGTTCTGCCTAGGTCTTCGGCGCGCCTCCTCAGGAAGGTAAGGGATAGCGCGTTTCCTTGTTCCGGCTCGGCCGGAACACCAGCAACGTGTGCCCGATGGTCCACACGTGCTCGAGCCCCGGCACCCTTTGGCAGAGGGCTTCAATGGCGGAAGCCTCGTCCTCCGCGGTGTTCTGGTTGAGCTTGAGCTTCATGAGTTCCAGGCTCTCCACCATGACTTCCAGCTCCTGGGCCAACCCATCCGTGACACCCGACTTTCCGATGTGGGCCACAGGCTTGAGATGGTGGGCCTGGGCCTTCAGATACTTGCGCTGCTTGGGCGTGAGCATGGGGGGCGCCTCCGTGCAGGCAGTTTAGCGGCTATCCTGGGGGCGAGGTGACCCATGAATGCCTTGCTGAGTGCCCTCTTCTGCGCGGCCGCCCTCGCGGAGGGCCGCGCCCGGCACCTGCGGGGCGCCTACTACCACACCGGCAACGCCACGACCGAACTCTTCAGCCTCGCCCGCGTCGTGCTGGAACCCCTGCCCTTCCCGGGAAACCCCAACCACCCCGGGGATACCACCAGCTTGGGCAAGTACCGCTTCGAGGTGAGGGATGCAGCCTCGGACAAACTGCTCTACTCCCGGGGCTTCTGCAGCATCTATGGCGAATGGGAGTTGACCGAGGAGGCCACCAAAGCCAACCGGACCTTCTCCGAATCCCTCCGTTTCCCGTGTCCGGACCAGCCCGTCAAGATCCGGCTCCAGAAGCGGGATGCCAAGAATGCCTGGATCGACATCTGGAACCTGGCCCTGGACCCCAAGGACAAATTCGTGGACCCCAGCCTGCCCCCCCGCCCAGGGGAACTGATCGCCCTGGAAAAGCACGGGGACCCCGCCCAGAAGGTGGACTTCCTGATCCTGGGGGATGGCTACACCGCCGCAGAACGGGGGAAGTTCGAGAAGGACGCCCGACGCATGATCGACCTCATGTTCCAGCACAGCCCCTTCAAGGAGCGCCGGAAGGACTTCAACGTCTGGGGCCTGTGCCCGCCCTCCGCCGAAAAGGGCATCTCCAGGCCCAGCCTCGGTCAGCACCGGCGCACCCCCGTGGGAGCCACCTATGATGCCTTCGACAGTGAGCGCTATGTGCTCACCTTCGAAAACAAGGCCTTCCGTGACATCGCCTCCTTCGCCCCCTACGAGGTGGTGGAGATCCTGGTGAACAACGAAACCTACGGCGGTGGGGGGATCTTCAACCTCTACGGCACCGTGTCCGCGGACAATCTGTACGCCCCCTACATCTTCATCCATGAGTTCGGCCACCACATCGCCGGGCTGGCGGATGAATACTACACCTCGGATGTGGCCTACCAGACGGGCGGCGCCCGATTGGAACCCTGGGAACTCAATGTCACGGCTGATCCCCACAACCCGAAGTGGAAGTCCGACCTCAGCCCAGGGATCCCCCTGCCCACCCCCTGGAAGAAGGCCGAATTCGAATCCTTCAGCCAGGGCATCCAGAAGGAGCGCCGGGCCATCCGGGCGGCCCGAAAGCCCGAAAGCGAGATGGACGCCCTCTTCAACCGGGAGAAAGCCTTCGAAACCAAGCTCCTGGGCACGGACACCTGGAGTGGGAAGGTGGGTGCCTTCGAAGGTGCGAACTACGAGGCCACGGGTTATTACCGCTCCCAGACCGATTGCATCATGTTCACCCGGGACGAGGTCCCCTTCTGCAAGGCCTGCCAGGCCGCCATCAGCCGAGTGATCGATCTCTACAGCCGCTAGCCAGCGGCCAGCGTGGGGACTCCGCGTCAGCCCCTGATCCGGATCTGGAGCGTACTGCCCTTTCGCTCCACCTTGCCGGGGAGACCTTGGAAGTCCTGGAAGATCAGGACTTCCGAAGTTTTCTCCTTCACCTTCAAGGTGGCATCCAGGTTGGCCATGAGGAAGGCCAAGGCCGCCCGGGCCTTGGTTTCCTCCCCATACTCCACCACCAAACGGGTGTAGGTTCTTCCGGACGCGTCCTTGTAGTCCGCGCCCACAGCCCAGTGGCGCCCCTGGTTGGAGAGCATATCGCCCTCCCCGAAGGTGAAGACCTGCTGGAGCCCATAGGGCCCCCGAGCCAGGAACTCGCTTCCAGGAACCCTTTCCTGGGTGGGCAGAAGGGCGAACAGATCCCCAGGTTGCTCCTCCGGCAGCACGGCCAGCGTTCCCTGGAGCAGGTCGGCCATGGCCGGAAGGTCCCCAGGACGACCCTTGGGATTGTTGAGCACCACCAGCGTGCGCCCTTTCAGGGCGGTGATCTGGTAGGGGTTCCCGGAATGCCGCACCGGAACCCCCGGGACCCTTTCCTCCTTCCCGGCCTTGCCCAGATAGATGCCCAGGGCGGCTTCGGGAGAGGACATGCGATACAACTCAAGGGTGAGTTCCAGGCCCTTGGACCTGAGGTAGCGCACGGACAGCTGCTCAAAGCCAAACTCCAAAAAGAGCTCCGCACCGCCATTGATATGACCGTACAGATTCTTTGCACCGAAGACCACCGCCCGCACCTGGGTCCACCCCTTTGGCAGCTTGGGCTCCGGCGCTTGGGCCCCTAGGCCCACACCCAGGAGAAGGGCCAGCCCGAGCCTCATCGCTTCAGCACCTGGATCTTCGCTGGATCGGCGATGCCCAGCCCCAGGCGTTCGGCGTAGCGAAGGTAATCCGTGAACCTGGGATGGTCGTTCACCTTGCCTCCCATCTCCTTGCGCTTGGCCGCCAGCAGGTTGTGTCCCGTCATGTCCATGGCGAAAGGATCCGTGGCGAAGAAGAGGGTATGGGCCACCCACTGCTTGGCCACGGCAGGGCCGGGGCCTCCATCCCATTGCCCCACGAGGCCATCCATGACGTTGAGGACCACCTTGTCCCGCAGGGTGGGAAAGGCCAGAACCTCGGTGCACACATCAAAGAACAAAGGTTGGTGAAGGCGGGCGGTGTTGCAGATCGTGCCGTACCCCAGGTTCTTGGTGGCCATGCTGACGCCGCCCCCCGTGTTCTTGAAGACGGGGACGTTGATGATCTTGGTCAGGCGCTGCGTCACCAGCTTCCCGAAATAGCTCTCCTTGCCATTGAATACATGCTGGTTGAGGTAGTTGTTGTCCTTGGGGGCCTCCACATCGGCCCAGTAGAAGACCTTCCGGTCGAAGTTGTCCTCGCTCACATGGTGGCCGTCGGGTTTCAACCACTTGCTGTTGTCCTGGGATTTGCCCTCCATGGCGGCCTCGTCCATGGTCTGCAGTCCCACGAGCTCGATGCCTGGATAGCGTTCCTTGGTGAATCCGGCGTCCGCGAGCATGTAGTCGAATCGATCCCAGATGATGATGTTTTTCCGGGGGAGTCCACTGGCCACCAACCAGTCCACTAGGGCATCCACCACCTCCAGGTGGGTGCTGATGACCTTGGCCCCCACGGGGTTCACCTTGATACCCACGATGTCCTTCGGGGTAAAGAGAAGCTGGAAGCTGCCCTTGAGGTCCTTGCCCGTGAGGGTGGTGATGCCCTTCTCCACCATGGCCTTCACCACCTTGGCCTCGGGGGTGCGGTCCTTCATGGATTTTTCGTCCACCACCTGCACCACCTTGCCCGGGAAGGGTCCCGGCATGGAAGTCTTGGTGCGGGGCACCTTGAGAACTTCGTCGATGTTCGTGCGGGGTTTGGGAGGGACCGCAGGCTTGGCCTCCTGGGCCACGAGAAGGCCCGTCAGGGCGAGGGATAGCATCGGGAGCAGGTGGTGGACGCGCATCCAGGTCTCCTTGAGGCAACCACCCTACCGCATTTGGGTGGGGCGCATGGAAGGACAGACTAAGCCAAAACCCCATACTTTCCGAACAGTCAGAATGCCTCGCCTGGCGAGAGCACCCGGAGGGCTCCATGTCCCCGCACCTTGCCGTTGGTTCTCGCCTTGGTCCCTATTCCATCCTCGGTCACCTGGGAAGCGGAGGCATGGGAGAGGTGTACAAGGCCAGGGATCCCAAGCTGGACCGCCTGGTGGCCATCAAGGTTCTGTCCAGCCACCTTGTCCACGATCCCGCGGCCACGGCCAGGTTCGTGCGTGAGGCCAAGGCCGTCGCCGCCCTCTCCCATCCCAACATCCTGGATATTCACGACTTTGGCGAAGACCAGGGCCGTTTCTACGCCGTCATGGAACTCCTGGAAGGTGCCTCCTTCCGAAACCTTATGAAGGAGGGGGCACAGGCTCCCCGGAAGGTGCGTGACTGGGCCATCCAGATCGCCCGAGGACTGGCCGCGGCCCACGACCGCGGATTCGTCCATCGGGACATCAAGCCCGACAACCTTTTCCTTCTCCCGGATGGCAGGGTCAAGATCCTGGACTTTGGTCTGGCCAAACCCCTGCTGGAATCCGAGGATGCCAGCGGCGAGGCTGTGACCGGCCCCCCAGGACCGCCGGTGGAAACCCAGGAGGGCGTGGTCCTGGGGACTGTGGGCTACATGAGCCCCGAGCAAGTGCGGGGAAAAAAGGCTGATGGACGCTCGGACCTCTTCAGCCTGGGCGTCGTCCTCCTGGAGATCCTGACGGGGCGCCACCCCTTCAAGCGGGACACCACCGCCGACACCCTGAGTTCCATCCTCAAGGACGATCCCTTCGAGTCCCACGACCTGACGGGCAACGTGCCCCAGGCCTTCGAGCGCGTCCTTCGCCGTTGCCTGGAAAAACGCCCGGAGGATCGCTTCCAGCACGCCAAGGACCTGGTCTTCGCCCTGGAGGGCCTTCCCGAACGTTCCACCTCCAGCTTTCGCATCCCCCGTTTGAACCACCGCCTGGGGCGTCGCGCGTTGTTCTTGGGGGGCGTCCTGGCCCTGCTGGTCCTGGGGGGATGGGGCGTGCGGCGGCTGGTTCCTGGAGCCCCTCCCAAGGAACCGACCTTTCAGCGCCTGACCTTCCGGAAGGGCAATATTCTCACGGCGCGCTTCAGCCCCTCCGGCGATGCGGTCTTCTACGGCGCCTCCTGGCATGGTGCCCCCACCAATGTCTACAGCATCCGCACGGACCTGGGGGACCCACGAACCCTGAGCCTTCCCCAATCCGACCTCCTGGCCGTCTCGCCCCGAGGCGAGCTTGCCCTGCTCCAGAAGACCCAGAGCCTCAACGCCCCAGGAGGGGTGGGTCTGCTGGTGCTTCAGACACCGGGAGGGGGAGCACCTCGCCCCCTGCTGGACATGGTGACCCAGGCGGACTATGACCCTGATGGCCAGGCCCTGGCTGTGACCCGCCTGGTGAAGGGCAAAAATCCGAAGGACAAGAGCCAGCACGTCCTCGAATTCCCAGTGGGAAAAGCCCTTTACTCGACATCCAACGCGATCAACCGCATGCGGATCTCGGCGGATGGACGATCGATTGCCCTTCACGAAACCCTTTCAGTGTCCCAGGGTCAACTCGTGATCGTGGATGTGCGCACGGCCAAGGCCCGGGTCGCCCTGAAGGGCACCCATGCGAACTCGTTCAATTTCGCCTGGCACCCGGCCACCGGCGAACTCTGGTACTCCACCCAGTTGGGCGGCCCCCAGACCTTCGAGCTGCATGCCCTGGGGACCCGAAGGGGTTCGCGCCTGATCCGGCGGGACCCGTCCATGTATGCCATCCACGACATTGCCCGGGACGGCAGCGTCCTCCTGGAACGCGCGGTGACCCACATGGAACTGCATTGGCACAACCTGCACACGGGCCAGCATCGGAACCTGAGCTGGCTGGACCAGACCAGACTCCGGGACCTGAGCCCGGACGGCCAGGCTGTGGTGTTCACCGAATCCGGGGAGGGCGTGTCGTACGCACCCAAGGCATTCTTCCGCAGCAGCCCCGAGGCGGAACCCATGCCTCTGGGCGAGGTGGAGTGGCTCGCTCTCTCCCCGGACAAGCAGCGCGTCGCAGCCCAACACTGGGAAGAACTTGGAACCATCCGGATCCTGCCCTTGGGGGCTGGCCTGCCCACGCGATTGCCTTCGGGTTTGGAGTCCATTTCATCGCTCATGTGGTCCCCTGATGGCCGGGCGATCCTGGTGGTTGGCCAGAATGCCAGCGGCGCGAAAGGGGCCCGGTATCTGAGCCTGGACGCCCCGGATCAAGGCAAGGACATCACCCCCGCACTGGGATTCATGCCCGATGGAAAGCACCTGGTGTCCCTCGCTCCAGATGGAAAGCACGCAGAAGTGCGAACCCTGGCCGACGACACGGTGGTGCAGACCTTCAGGCTAGACCTTCATCCCGGCGAGTTCGCCTTCGGCCTCTCCCAGGATGGCAAAGCCTTGCACCTCAAGTCCTCGGGCCCCTTCCCCTGGACCCTCACGCGACTGGACCTGGCCACGGGAC
>CAZPUI010000166.1:0-9562 GCA_964589695.1 uncultured Solibacteraceae bacterium
GGGAACGAGCTGAAAACCTAGGTTTTGGTTGTAAGCACCAAGCAGGGATGGGGTGGTTTAGGTTCACCCACGCAACCGTTAGAAACCCTGACCTCTGGGATTGCAGCCTGCATCGGGATCCTTTCGAATCCCTTTATGAGGACCAGCGGTCAGCGTTCACTGCATGCTTTCGCGCCACTGGAGCACCCATTCAAGTGAGCCAGGCAAAGGGAATGAACAGGGATGGAAGGAATGGAAGGTATGGGCGGCAACCTTGGTTTCGCGGTTTCCCCTCCATGGGCAGTGTTAAGAAAACTCGGAAAAAAGCGCAAGGCCCTCGCCCCCTGGAAGCCGTTATCCCTTCCATCCCTGTTATTTATTTTTATAAACAAAGAATACCGATCTTAGACGCAAGCACCAGGCAAGGCGTATTTAACCTTGCAAGCCCATGCTGCCAACCCGCTTGAATCCATGAACTCAGGCGGATGCCCATCCCCTTCATCCCCTTCATCCCTGTTAATCATCCTTTCCCACAGCAGCCCAAGCCCCGATCCCTGTGCGACCCCTGACCCCGCCCGCGTAAAAGGCCCGCCATGATCCCTGTCCCGCGAATCTCCACCCTTGCGTGTGTCCTGGTGGCCCCGGCCTTGATGGTGGCGCAGACCCCCACCCAGGCCCAGATCCTGGCCCTGGCGCGGTCCGTGCTCGCCACGGAACAGGCCAAGCTGCCCAAGGCCCAGAAGGATGCCTTCGCCAAGTTGAAGGGGGAATTCGAGGCCCTGCGCAAGGACAAGGCCAAGGTGGAGGCGGCCCTGGGTGAGCTGGTGAGCCAGGGGGCGGTGCTCCTGGGTTCCGGAGGTGTCGAGGCGGGGCCCCTCCTCTGCCTGGGGGCCACCCTGGTGCTGGAGGACCCAAAGGCCTACCGCCCCATGAACCTGCTGGGGGCCACCCTCCAGGCGGCCCGGCACACCAAGGGCGCCGCCCAGGTGCTGGAATATGCCCTGGCCCTGGCCCCCACGGAACCCTACGCCCATCTCAACCTGGGCCAGGTGCTCCTGGACCTGGACCAGGACACCCGGGCCCGGGACCTGGCCCACACCGTCCTGGCCACCTCGCCCCAGAACCGCGACGCCTGGCAGCTCCTGGCTTCATACCACTGGAAGAAGAAGGACACCAAGGCCTGGATGGAGTGCCTGGTGCGGGCCCAGGCCGTGGGGGGCACCGTCCATCGGAAAACCCAGAAGCGCAAGGAGGAGGTCAAGCCCCTCCTGATCAAGGAAACGGACACCGAGGGCACCGTGCAGTCCAAGGTGGCGGCCCTGGAGGCCCTGACCCCCCTGAACACCGCGGACCTGCTGGAGCCGGATTTCCCCAAGGAAGCCAAGGCCCTTCGGGACCACTGGGGCAGGATCCAGGAGGACCAGCGGGTCAAGCTACCCCCCTTCCCCACGATTGACACGACGACCCTGAAGGGCTTCAACCGGGACCTGCCCATGCTGGCGGGGTGGATGGAGGCCGTCGTGCAGCGCCAGGGTGAGGAGTACAAGGAACTGGGGGAATCCACCATCCGGGACCTGGAGAAGGTGGCGGGCCACATCGACCGGGAGAAGGGGGCCACGGAGGCCCAGGCCCAGGCCATCGCGCAGAAATACCTGGCCGAGGCCCTGGGGAGCGCCGCGGAGGGGCTGGCCAAACTGCAGAACGTCCAGGCGATCACAGGGGAGAAAGTGGAAGGCTTGGGCGAGGCCCAGGCCTTGCTGGACGCCACCGCCAAGCAAAAGGGCGTGAAGCTGGAGGTCAAGGACGCCGACCCCATGAACCCCTTAGGCGGGGATAACGTCTCTCCCCTCAGCCGCACCAACTACCTGCACTACCAAGAGATCACCAAGGGCTACGAGGCGTACATGACCCATGTCTGGAATTCGCTCTCGGGCCTGACCTACATCCCCCCGAGCTGGTTCTCCCCGGGTGTGTGGGTCGCGCCAGGGGTCGACCTCGTGGAATACGCCGTGAAGGAGCGACCCGCGGATAGCCTGGGGGCGGTGATCGAGCGCTACAACGCCAAGACCAAGGTCGAGAGCAAGCGCCACGAGAAGGCACTGGAGCAGCTGGAGGAATCCAAGGCCAACGAAGAGGCCTTCCTGAAGGAACAGATCCTGTACATCCGGACCATGAACGAGCTGGGCACCACAGCCCTCAAGCAGTGGTCGGCCCAGTACCTCCCTGCCTACAAGCAGAGGCTGGCCCCGGCCGTGGAGGGTTACTGGCGGGTCTGCTGGCCCTACCCGCGGGCCATGCAGGATCCCAAGGTCCAGGAGCGGGAGTACAAACGGGTGCTGGAGGTGGTGCGCACCCGGGGCCGCCAGGCCATCCAGATGGCGGGCATGGGGGGCTTCCCCTGGTACGGCGACACGGCGGAGGAGGAGGCGCGGCTCCGGGAACTCCAGGAAGAGGCCCGGGAGGCGGCGGAGAAGAAGAAGCCCGAGATCCTCCGCCAGTACAAGACCGGCAAGCAGGACGACTGGGTGGCCTGGATCGAAAAGAACCTCAGCCTGGACCTCCAGGCCCAGTTCATTGGCCTCAAGGCCACTCCGGGCGTGATCGAGCTGAACTTCTGGGTCTTCGGCCCCAAGGCCACCCTTAAGTGGGACATGGTGAACAGCGTGGTGGACACCACCTGGGGCTTCGGCGCCAAGATCAACATCGGCGCCAAGATCGGCAACGTGGGCCTCAAGGTGGACATCCAGGGCGACACCATCATGAAGACCACCCGCATCGACTTCGACAAGGGCACGGTCTCCGAAGGCTGGACCCAACCCAAGCTCACGGTCAAGGTGGGGGCCGGTGCCGCCACCGCCGGGGCCAGCGCCACCTTTGATCCCTTCACACGGCAAGTCCAGGCCCAGGGGGATGTCCAGGCCAAGGCTGGCATCTTCGACTTCTCCGCCAATGCGGGCTACAGCAGCACCACGGGGCAGTGGACCACCTCCGCCGGTGCGAAGGCCGGGGCGGGACCCGTCTCCGGCAACGCCTCCGTGAAGTTCGATCCAGTGACCCAGAGTGCCAAGTACAGCGCCTCCGTGGGGGCCAAGGCCGGCGGTGAACTGGCCCCTGGCATCAAAGCCGAAGGGGGCACGGGGTACCAGATCAAGTAGCGCCAGGGAGCCTTCCATGATGCGTGCGGCACTCGCAGGATTGTTCACCCTCGGGCTCCTGGGCCAGGCGGTCTTCCAGCCCACCACCCCGGGTGCCGTCCAACTCCAGCAGCACCTTCATGCGGCGCCGAAGGACTCCCCGGAGACCCGGCTCCAGGAGGAACTCCGGAGCCTGCAGACCTTGATGGCCGCGCACCCCATCTTCAACCCGTCCCTTGGTTACGAGGTGAGGTTGATCGCCCGCTCGGGCCCCCGCAGCGCCTTCGACCCGCCGCGCCTGCACTTCCCCATGCCCGAACGAGGGAACATCGAATGCTTCTTCAAGCCGATCTTCGCCTTCGCCCCGGGGGACATCCAGACCACCTGGGAATCCGGCCTCTTCGTGGAACTTCAGCTCCTGGTCTTCCGGGACGGCGACTTTGGCCCCGCCCACACCGACCCCGAGGCCGCCCCCTACTAGGCCCGGGAGCTGGTGCGCAAGCTCTTCACGACCACGGACCTGCCCGCCAAGGTGGGGGCCATGGTCGGGTCGAGGGTCAGGTCACACTGACCCCGCCGACGTGCGACCTCTCCAGGCAGCCTGGAAGCCCATGGCCGCCCCTGCAGGGGGGCCCCCACGAAACAAGACCGCATCCCAGGAGCCAAGCCTGGGATGCGGCCGTGGTGACACCCCGGCGGGCTACTGGACCCTCACCAGGCTTTCCCGCTGCTCCAGCCCGTTGCTGAACTGGACGCGAACCTCCCGACCTTCGGTATGGAACTCCGCCACGCCGCGCCTACCGATGGCCAGGATTTCGCCGGTCCGGGCATCCCGAACCAGGGCACCCGTGTGCCGGTTGGGATCCCAGGTCATCCGTACCCGGGGCGTACCGTCGCCGGACCGGACCGCCAGGGGTTCGAACTCCTCCGGGGCCGAGGCCAGATCCAGGTTCGTCCGGGTGGCCTGGTGCTGGGCCAGGATCCCACCCTCATGGTGCCACACCAGGACATCGTTTTTCACGGGACCGAGGGCCCTGGACTTGGCCTCCCTCACGGGGAGCAGCAGGGCGAACCCGTGGCCAGGCTTATGGTCCATTTCCTGGAGGTGGAAGCGGTGATGGTAGGTCACCCCTCCCTGGGTGAATTCGAGTTCCTGGTCCCCGTCGGGGTCGGGAGCATCAGGAATGCCCTGCACCCTGAAGGCGGGCTCCAGAATGGCCCTGCCCTCTTCCAAGCGACCCCAGACCAGGAGGCACTCGCGCGCGCGACCTTCTTCGACCACCGCGGGCGCCGCAAGGGTCGCATTGGAGGCCCGCCAATTGAGGCTGACCTTGTACCCGTAATCGCTGGTCCAGTCATACCCGCAGTAGGCCATCACATCGGACCACCCGCTGCTGCCATTGAGGGCCCGGGCATTCCACACATCGTAGCCATGGGCGCCGATATCGGCGTTGCTGTAGGGGTAGTTGGGATCCACGCCAGCCGGACCACCGCAGGGCGCATGTTTCCGCCCCAGGTTGTGGCCCAGCTCATGGGCGAAGGTGCCATTGCGCCAGTTGGTGCCGGGGCTTCCCCCGCTGACGGAGGTTGTCCATTCCACGCCGATGCCCGCAAAGCCTCCGATGTAGGCCATGCCCGTACCGCCCGAGGTGTGGTTGTTGATGGCGCCGTAGTAGTGACGGTTGGTCTTGCCTTCGGCCTTCCGCAGGGCATCCATTTCGTTGAGAATCGTGCTCCAGGTTCCGTCATAACTGCCGCTCAGCTGCACGGACGTGGTGTAGACGGCATGGACCTGCACATCCAGAGCCTCCGGCACGGGGTGCAGGCGCCGGAGCATCTCCACATAGGATTCCGCGGTGCTGGTGCTGGCCACGCTGGTCTTCCCGGTGGAGGGCATGCGCAGGGGCACCAGGGTGGTGCGGAAGGGTGCCAAGACCCGAACATCCTCCGCCGCCCCGGCCCAGGTGTTGTTGGCCTCGTTGCTTTCGGGCACCAGGTTGGACGGATCCACGGTGGCTTCGAAACGCAGTCCGGCCTTGATGAGTTCGGCTCCCAGCACCGTGCTGTAGGTGTTGGTGTAGTCCGTTTCCGTCGGGGCCGTGGGGACGCCCGTCATGCCCGAAGGGGGGGCCAAGGCGAGTTCCTTGGCCAGGGTGCTGCCGTGGTAAACCTTCACCTTCACCGCAGGTTTCAGGGTGTTGGTGGCAGCGGCCTTCACGAACACGCGCAACAGGCCCCGGCGGTCGGCCACCAGGGGCACGCTCTTGTCGTACTTCTGGGTGGCCTGGGTAACGTAGACGTTGTCGACGGTGAGGTCCACACCCGTGGCGCCCTTTTCCACCAGCACCTTGACCGCATCCAGGTCGAAGCTGGTGGCCAGGGAGGCATCCTCGGTGGCCAGGAAATTGACCTGGACCGTCTGCCCCTTGTAGGCCGTCAAATCGTAGGAATACAGCTTGTACCCCGTGGTCTTGTTGAGGTTCGAAAGGGTGGCCAGGGTCGAGAGCACCGTGCCGCTGGAATTCCGGACCTGGACCTTCAGGGTGTCGTAGACCACGTTCTCCGTTTCGCTGGTGGTGATGAAGACGGCGAAGGAGAGCGTGGCCTTGGTGGCATCGGCGGGGATCGTCACGGTCTGGACCAGATTTTCCGTGGCCGTTTTCCCGTTTCCCGCCAGCCAGGCGTGCCGGGTGCCATCGTAGGGCGTTCGGCTTGTGGTGATGGTGGCGGTGGTGCCGGTCCAGCCCGTGGTGCCCTGCTCGAACGAGCCATTCACGGCCATATCCACCGGGGTTTGGGCCGCCAGGGAGAGGGAAACCAGGGTGAGCAGCAGCGGACTCCAGCGAATTCGCATAAAAACTCCAAAAAAGCCCTCAGTCCCAAGGGGACCGTGGTGGGGGGAAGGGGCAGTTTGAGGTGTATGCCCCCAGCCTCCGAGTTCAGCTAAGGCTCGGAAGCCAGGGACAGCAGACAACATCAAGGAACGGCAGATGAACGATAGGTTGACCGGTCGATCCGTTTCCGGAAGGTGCAATGTTCCAGTCACTGAAAAATTTCACTTAGGACACTTGATTTGAATTAATTCCACTTAATGCGACATCAGCCCAGCAAATAAGTTCAGGCTTTCCCCTGAGCTTGCCTGAAATGGCTGGGGCGCAGGCTCTGGAGGTGCCAAAGACCGTGGGGTCCCCGATATCGATCCCAACACCCGCTACCTGTGTCCCACAGGGGCCGGGGGACCCGGTGGATGGCCCGATTGTGCTTGAATCCCCCTCCGCTTTTCGAGGGTGATCAGACCCCCTAGGCCCTTCGTGGCACCCCATGCCATGACAGCACTCCGGCACGATCCCGAACCTGATTCCAACAACTGAGGGATCGTCACGGAATAACCATTGCTTGGTTTTATCAGTCGGTTACGGCCCCTTATGTCACCCAGGCACCCAGAAGGAATATGTACTTCTTCACGTTAACGTTCAGCGTGCTTACAGATCAGACACCCATCGCAAAAAAGCGGCGGTTTATTGGCTGCGGTCATCCCTTTTCAGGGCCGCCTGCATCCAAAATGGACGACTTCGACCATCGTCTCCTGCAGGCCTGCTGGGTGTCATTCGACCTCCTCGCCCGATGAGAGACTCGGAGCACGAGGTGTGTCGTCGCCCACCGGCAGGCACATCACCACCTCCGTCCCCACCCCCACCTGGCTTTCCAGGCGAAGGATCCCCCCGTGGCGCTCCACCACATCCTTCACCTCCGGAAGCCCCAGGCCAAACCCAAAGGGCTTGGTGCTGAAGAGGGGTTCGAAGACCCGAGGAATGTCCTGTTCCGGAATGCCCGAACCATCATCGGTGATGCGGATCTCCATCTGATCCCCGGTGCAGGCCAGGTCCACCTGGATGCAGCCCGCCCCGGCCCTGCCTTGGATGGCGTGGATGGCATTGTCCACCAAGTTGATCACGGCCCTCCGAAGCCTTTCGCGATCCAGGGCCAGCGGGGGGCAAGATCCGAAGTTTCGCGCGATGCGGAGGCCCGGCGGTAGCACGGTCTCATCCAGGATCTCCCCCAGCCAGGCTGCCACCTCCGTGGGTTCCTTCACGAGGGGCCGAGGGGAAGAATAGGCCAACAGCTCCTGGATTAGATTGTCGCAGCGCAGGGTGCTGCGCTCCGCCGCGGCCAGGGCGCTGTCCATGAACTGGGAATCCCCGGAGCTGAGCCCTTGGTGGATGGTGTAAAGGCTGGACCGGATGGCGCCCATGGGGTTTCGGAGTTCGTGGGCCACCGTGGCGGTAAGCCTGCCCAAAGCCGACAGGCGCTCGCGAAGGAGCAGCTCCCGGTGGGCCACCTCCAACTGCTCGGTGCGCTCCTGCACCAGCTCCAGTAAGCTCTGGCGAAACCGTGTCAGTTCCAGCTCCACCTCCCGCCGCTGGGTCACATCGATGAAAGTCTCCAGCACCGCCTTGCGGCCCCCCAGGTTCATGGCTCCGGCGTAGAGCTCCAGGTAAAGGTGCCGGCCACGGGCATCCCTCGCCACGGCACCCATGAAGGGACCGTCCTGGGCCTCCCGCTGGACAAACTCGTCGGGATCCCGCCCCACGAAGGCCGAGGGTTCCTGTCCGAAAATCCGCGCCGCCTCCCGGTTCGCGTAGTGGATGCACTGGTTCTGGAGGATCCAGATGCCCACGGGAGCCTGTTCCGCCAGGGTCCGGAACTGGGCCTCGCTCTCCACCAGCTTCTCCCGAAGCCGCCGTTCCTTGCGGAAAATCACGTAGAGCGCCCCCGCCAGGACCAGCGCCAGGGAGGTCACCCCCAGGATGCCGTTGCGAAGCCGCTTGGCCCGCCGGAGCTCCAGCTCCCGCTGATCCACATTCCGTTTGAGGAAGAGGATCTCCTGTTCCCGACGCAGGAGGTCGAAGCGAATCTGGAGGTGGGCCAGGAGCTGGCGGCTCTCCTCGGCGCGGGCGGCTTCCTGGAGCTCTGAATACCGCTGGGAGCACCGCAGGGCGGCCTCGAACTCCCGCTGGTCCCGGTAGACCAAGGACAGCTCCTGGTTGGCCGAAGCCTCCAGTCGAAGGGCACGAATCCCCTGGGCCAACCCCACGGCCTTTTCCAGCATCTTGGCGGCCGACACCAGGCGTCCCCGCTGTCGGTCATTGCTGCCGATGCGGATCAAGGCCGTGGTCTGTCCAAAGGTTTCATGAATGCGTTCCTTCATCGCCAGGGCCTTGCGGAAAACCTGGTCGGCCTCCTCGAAGCGCTTCTGACGCTGCAGCAGAATGCCCTTGGTGAGCAGTGCAGAGGAATAGGATTTCCAACGCCTGCCCCGCAACAGCATCTCCAGGGAGCGGGTGATGTAGGGCATGGCTTCGGCGTCACGCCCCTCCCGAATGGCCAGATCCGCCAGGTTCTCCAACAGGTGGGCCCCCGCACTTTCCCTTCCCTCGGAGGACCGGATCCCCGCCTCGAAGGAGCTCCGGGCCCGATCCAACTGGCCCAGATCCATCTGCACGAGCCCAAGGTTGTTGAGGATGGACGTCAGCCGCATCTTGGACCCCTCCCGGGACCCAAGCTCCAGGGCCTTCTGCAGGTAGGTGACGGCGCCCGGGAAGTCGCCGATGCGCCGCAGTACCAAGGCGATGGCTTCGGCGCTGGAGGCCTGCCCTTCCAGATCCTTGAGGCTTTCCGAGAGCGCGGCCGACTTGTTCAGATCGGCGATGGCGGCATCGTACTTGGCGAGGTACTTCCGGATTCGGCCCAGGTACAACAGGGCTTTGGCCTCCCTGACCGGATCCTTCCGAAGGGCCGCCAGGTTCGCGGCCTGGTCCGCCCAGGTTTCGGCCAACCCATAGTCGCCCAGGGACAGGGCCAGGTTGGCGCCCGCCAACAGGAGTGGGAGGTACTCGGGCCCCTCGGGGGCATGGCTCACCTGGGCAATGGCCTGCTTCGCCAGTGCGAGCCCAGCTTCGGGATCCCGATCCCCCGCTTCCCTCACCTGCTGGGCGAGGTTCTCGGGGCGCACCGGGGTGCCCTGGGGCGGGGCGGCGGCCGCGCCCAGTCCTGTGAAAACCAGGGAAAGCCCCCAGACCCTCCAAGCCTTGGGGGCGCCCTGGGCGTGCAGCCAGCTGCGGTGGGCCAGGTTCCTGATATGCAGCTTCATGGTGCCCACCCCTCTCCAAACCCGTGTCCAGGATGGTAGGAGAATCCTCCACACCATGCACGAAATCCCCACGGGATCCCTGACCTTTCCAGGCCCAGGACGGTGTAGGATCGGCAGCAGGTGTTGCCTCTCGCACACCCGTTGCAAGCGCCCTCCTCTCCCAGGCCCATCCCCCCCCCCGGGTCTCGAAGGTCCTTCGCCATGCCCCCAACCCCCCTCCGAGGCCCCGTCCTGGTCGTCGACGACGACCCCGAAGTGCTTGAAGCCTACAGCCTCATGCTCAGGGCCTCCGGCCTGG
>CAZPUI010000167.1:0-1055 GCA_964589695.1 uncultured Solibacteraceae bacterium
CGTGTATGCGGCGTTGATGTTCGGTATTCTCATCGCGTGCTCGAGCGAGAAGGCCGAGGAGAAGGACAAGGGCGCGAGCTCCCACCGCGTCGCTATCGACGTGGCCTCGTTTTGCGGCAAGGTCGTCAATACCTGCGGAAACAAGGCGCTCACTATCTCCGATTGCATCAAATCGTTCGCAGCCGTTCGCGTGACCGCCGACCGCGCCGCAGCGCCCGCGGGCGCGACCTGCCCGAGTCTGCCAGGCTGGGGCCAGGATTCCACCGTGTCCGGGTCCAGGAATTCGTCGTAGTGGGGGGTGTTCACCTGCAGGCAGGGGCCGCTGCCGCAGGCTCCCAGGCATTCCCCCTCCTCCAGGCTGAAAATGCCATCCTCCGTGGGTCCGCCCCCGGGCTCGGCACCGGTGCGGGCCACCAGGTCCTTCAGTACGTCCAGGGCCCCCCGCAGGGCACAGCTCAGGTTGGTGCAGACCTGCAGGTGGTACCGACCCACGGGCTTCTTTTGGTACATGGTGTAGAAGGTGGCCACGCCGAAGACATGGCCCTGGGGTACCTTGAGCACCCGCGCCACCTCCTGCATGGCCA
This sequence comes from uncultured Solibacteraceae bacterium, assembly GCA_964589695.1. Lineage (GTDB taxonomy): Bacteria > Acidobacteriota > Holophagae > Holophagales > Holophagaceae > CAZPUI01. Next base: position 585 of record CAZPUI010000167.1, read on the forward strand.
CGAGGCTCAGGAAGCCGAAGTCCCGCTGGGCCACGTAGAGGGCCGGGAGGGTGGCCGCCAGGCGCTCGGGGTACTTCCCGGCCAGGGCCTGGATCTCCGCCACGGCCCCGGCGCTCAATTCCGTGCGCTCGCTCAGGGGCAGTCGCTGGCCTGGTGCCTTGGGACCATCGAGGGGATTGGGGGGCAGAGCATGGGCCATGGGCGATCCTGCGAAGTTCCTAAGCGTACCGGGGGTGGATCAGGGCGGGCGGGGCGGGACCGGGCACGTCCCCCCTCTTGGCGTCCCCCTTGGGCACGAGCTCGAGCGTCTTTGGCGCCATCACCCCGCGGCCTTCGGCGATGGCGCCCCGCTCGGTCGCGGGCTTCGCCGACACGTCGACCATGCGGGCGTCACCCTTGCTGCCGAGATGGGTCAGCTTGTTGGAGCGCGCCACGAGCTACGCCCCATCGGCGCGCCGGACGCTGCCATGA
>CAZPUI010000167.1:1065-9537 GCA_964589695.1 uncultured Solibacteraceae bacterium
CAGGGCGGGGGCGCTCCCCCATCCTGCCTTGACCCCCATGGTCAACGGACCCAGAGCACCAACAACCCCAGCCCCCCCACCCCAAGGGTGGCCAGGAAGAGGTAGGTGATCCTTCGGCCGAAACCCCAGCCCCCCGCCACCACGGCCATGCCCGCCTTCACCAAGGTGTTGGAAGCGATCCCCAGCAGGATGGTGGTCACGGCCACATTGGGGGCCAGACCCCCGCCCTGGGCCAACCGGGCCATGGACAGGGTGATGGCGTCCACGTCCGTGGTGCCCGCCAGGAGTCCTGTGAGATACATGGCGCCGGAGCCGAAGTAGGTGAGGGCGGCCTTGGCCACCAGGAGCACCAGCGCAAAAAGGGCCGCGAACTTGAAGGCCGAGCCCAGCTCGAAGGGATTGTTGAAGGGGATCTCCCCAGCCTCTGACCCGGCCGTGGCCCGGGCGCGGCGTCCGATCCACCCACTGGCCACGAACCCCGTCAGGGCCATGGCGCCCAGGGGGAGGGCCAGGGGCCCCACCAGGCTTGGCGCTAGCACGGCCACGGTCACCAGCACCCGCAGAAACATGATGGACGAGGCCAGAAGGATGGCCATGGCGAAGGCCCCGTGCAACCTGGGCTCCGTGCGGGCGCGGCCCGACAGGGAAAGGGTCACGGCCGTGGAGGAGGCCAGACCCCCCAGGATCCCCGTGAGCCCCAGGCCCCGATGGGCGCCCAGAATCCGGATGGCCAGGTAGCCCGTAAAGCTGATGCCCGCGATGAAGACCACCATGAGGCCGATCTTGAAGGGATTCCAGACCTGCAGCGGTCCCATGGCCACGTTGGGCAGCTGGGGAAGCACCACCAGTGCCACCAGGAGGAACTTGAGGGTGGCCAGGACATCTGCCTTGGAGGCCTTGCGCACCAGGGCGTGAAGGGTGGGCTTCACGGACAGCAGCACGGTGGTGATGACCGAAAGGGAGGACACCAGCACCACCTTCTGACGCACGGGCAAGAGGCCATCCCCCACCGCGGACAGCGCCCCCAGCAGGAAGGTCAATACGATGGCCACCTCCGAGGTCAGGCCCCGGCTTCCATGGCTGCGCAGATCATGGGCATAGGAGAGCAGCAGGAAGCCCAGGAGCCCCCCCAGCAGGACCAGCAGCACCGCAGCCCCCACCTGGGGGACCAGAAGCATGCCGCAGGCCCCGGCCACCGCCACCAGGGGGTGGGTGCGAGCGCCCCCCAGGATCTCCGGCGACTCCATACCCAGGGCGCTCTGCTCCCGCTCCAGTCCGATGAGGAGCCCCGCAAAAATCGCCAGCAGCAGGGACAGGAAGGGCTCGAACTGGACCATGAACATCACCCCCACAAGGGCACCGGGGTCGCGCTCAACCCAGAAGCCATCCCACGAATACCTGTGCCGCGCCCCACGATCTTCCCGCGATCGAGCCCAGAAATGAATCGCGCGATGCTCGCGAAACGCGCCTCAATAAGCGTCAAGAATTGAAACACGGAAATCACCGTGAACACGGAGAAGGCACGGAGATCTCAAGTCAGACCCGTGGTCGCCGTGTTCAGCCTGCTTTTCGGTTTGCGGCGGGATGCCGCGTTGTGATCTTTGTGGCAAAAGGTTTTTGGTTTGCCACAAAGGACGCAAAGCTCGCAAAGGCAAAGGTTGTCCGTGAAGGAGGTTCCAGGCTGGCGGCCCCGCTGAACCTGCAGCCCATGGCCTTTCAAAGCCCCTTGTGGCTGCCATCGCAGAAGGGCTTGTTGGCCGTGGCCTTGCAGGCGCAAAGGGCTACCTTCTTGGCCGCCTCCACCTCGAACTTCACGGGGGACAGGCCCGTACCGCGGTGGGCTCCATCGCAGAAGGGGTGCTTGGCGCTCTGTCCGCAGGCGCACCAGTAGTAGGTGCCGGGCTCAAGGTCCAGGACCACCGGCTTGGTATCGACCATCTTGGGTTCGCTCATGTCGTTCTCCTGTTGGGGCGATTGGGCTTGGTTCTACTGCTTTTCGGCCAGAAGGGTGAGCTCGATGTCCACGTCATTGCTGACCACCACGTTCCCGGCATCCGCGAGGCCGTAGCTCACACCATAGTCCTTGCGCTGGACGGTGAAGGCGGCGGAAAAGGCCACCATGGCCTTCTTCGAGCGGGGGTGCACCGAGGCCCCCAGGTTCGCCACGGGCACCGTGATCCGCTTGGTCACGCCACGCATGGTGAAGTCCCCCGTGACTTCCAGCTTGCCCTTGGCAACCTCCTTGACGGCCACGCTCTTGAAGCTGAGGGTGGGGAATTTCTCCACATCGAAGAAGTCAGGGGTGCGCAGGTGCTTGTCCCTGGCCTCGTTGTGGGTGGTGATGCTGGCGGCCTCCACCGTGACCTCCACCTTGGATTTCGACAGGTCCTTCTCATCCAAGGTGATGATGCCGCTGAATTTGCTGTAGACCCCTGCGGTCTTGCCCACCAGGTACCGCACCTTGAAACCAACCTCCGAATGGACTGGATCCACCTTGTAGGTGTCCTGGGCCTGCATGGGCAGGGCCAGGAACATCAGGGCCGCACAGGAAAGAAGGACGTTTCGCATGATTACCTCCGTACCCAAACTAGATGTTCGAACATCAAAAACGTGACGAGGCCCCCCATGAACCTGAAGCATGAACTGAAACTATCCCGGGAACCCCAGGGTGGACTGGCCCTGGCCCTGGCCGTGCTCACGACCCGCGAAGCCCTGGCCCAGCGCATGGAGCTGGACTTCTTCAGGCCCCAGGGAATCACGGAGCCCCAATTCAATGTCATGCGCATCCTGGGGGGCGGTCCACCCCAGGGCTACCCCTTGGCGGAAATCCGCCTGCGCCTCATCAGCCGCAACGCCGATGTGGTCCGGCTCGTGGACCGACTGGAGGCCCTTGGCTGGGTCCAGCGGAGCCCCAACCCCGAGGATCGCCGCAGCTCCCTGGTGCAGCTCACCCCCGAAGGTCAGGCACGCCTGAAGGCCTGGGCCCCGGCCCACGGAGCACGGATGCGGGCGCTGGAAGGACTCCTGGAAGCGAAGGAGCGGGAGCACCTCGTCCAGCTCCTGGAGAAGTTGAGGGTGGGCCTGCGGGACCAGGAACCCTGGGGGTAAGGACCGAGTTCACTCAAGCTTGAAGGCCAGGCAGATTTTTGCGTTTCCCCCCTCGGAGGTGGGTTCGAAGGCCCAGCCCATTGCCACGCGCTCGGCGGTGGCGCGCAACTGGGGCGGACCGGAGGTTGCCTTGGCCACCTGCACGGTACCATCGGGGGCCACGGTCAGGGCCACTTCCACGTCTCCCTGGATCTTGGCCATGCGGGCGATGGGCGGATAGGGGGGTGGGGCCGCCACGGCTTTCACCTTGAGGGAAGGATGGGACACCCACAGCACCTGGGTCCTGCGCGAGGGTTCGCCATCCCCGGCCAGATCCTGCACAGCCGAAGGGCTCGATTCCAGGGGGAGGATCCTGGCCCTGGTCGGGGTCGCCTGCGAGCGGCTGAACCGAAAGCGTTGTTCCACTTCACCACCCTGGGGACTTGGTTCGAAGCGCCACTTCTTCGCAGACTCCATGGCCGCCACCGCGAGCAACGGGGGTCCGGACACCAGCTTCATGCCTTCCACCTTGCCTTCGGGGGTCACGGTGAGTCGGATCACCACCTCCCCTTGAACGCCGACTCTCCATGCTTCGACGGGGAAAAGTGGGGGCACGCGGGATGCCTCGATCACCTTGAGTCCTCCCTCCTTCTGGGCTGGGGCTTCGACGACAGGGTGAGGCCCTTTTCCCAGCGGACCGCGGGAGTCGCGCTCCAATTTTTCCAGTACCGCCATGGCCTTGAGCCTTTCCCTGGCGAGGTTAGCTTGGACCTCTCGCGCCAAGGCTTCTCTATTGGGATTTGGGAAGGGGGCGGCCTCGGTGGAAGTGCGGCATTCCACGGTGATATGCCAGTCGATGTCCTTCGCAATCGACCCGAGACGCCCCAGGTTGTAGCGCACATAGGCTTCCGCGGCGGACCGGAGCAGGGGCGGGCCCTCCAGGGCCTCCACCCTGAGCCCACCCTTAACGCGGCTGCGGGCCAGGAGTTTCACCGTGCCCTCGACGCCCGCCAGGCGTGCCCCGTGGGGGTAGAACCACGGTTCCAGCTTCATATTCAGGGGAACGGAAGATTCGGCCACGGTCCCTGGGGCAGGTGCCTTGTCCTGGGGCCATGCCAGGGTGGCCGCGCCGGCCAGGGAGGCGGCCATGAGGACGATGGCCAGACTGCGCCAGGCCGGTAGAGGTGCAGGCTGGGGCATGAGCATGCGGGTGATGCGGTTCATGAGGGAGCCTCTTGCGGCCGCCAGGGCCGGTTCGGGTGCAGGGTTACGCCGCAGGCGCTCCAGGGCCGTAAGGCCCTGGGCGAGGACCACGGGATCCCCGCAGAGCACCGCCGCTTCGTCATCGCAGCAGTGCTCCCGGAGCTCCCGGACCTGTCCGGAGAGCCAATGGGCGGCGGGATGGAAGAAGAGGAGGGCATCGATCAGGGTTTGAACCAGGTTCGCCAGGTAGTCGTGCCTTCGGACGTGGGCCAATTCATGGGCCAGCACTGCTTCCAGGGCCTCCGGGCTAAGGTGAAGCAGGCCGCTGGCGGGAAGCAGCACCAGCGGACGGGCCCATCCGAAGGTCAGGGGAGAGGTGATCCCGGCGCTCACCAGCAGACGGACGCCCGAGGGAACCCCAAGGTAGAGCGCCAGTGACCGGCAAGTCTGCTCCCAGGCCAAGGGCGCCGGTTCGGCCTCTCTTAAGTAGAGATGGTGGACCCGCCACAGGGCACCGCCGAGGCGGAGCACCTGGGTCGAGGTGCCCGCGAGCCAGGCCAGGGCCAGCCAGGGGAGCACGGCCGTCCCCAGTCCCTCCCCGAGGGCGGGTTGGATCGCCCGGGCGGCAACGGCCATGCCCTCGACCACCGCCAAGGGCAGGGGTCCAGGCTCGGGGGGACCCAGCCACGCGAAGGTCAGGCCCCAGGCCAGGACCATTCCCAATAGGCAGGCACTGGCCCAGAGGTACCGAACCTGGGCGCTGGCCCTCTGCAGGAGGGCGAGCCCGCCCCAGGCCAGGAGGCCCAGGACCGTGAGCACCCAAAGGGAATGGAGCAGGGTCAGACCCAGGCGTATCAGCGGCGGCGCGTACTCGAAATGGGTCATGGCCGCTCCCGTCGCTTCTGGTCGATGAGGGCCTGGATGGCATCCAGCTCTGCGTCCGTGGCGGGCGCGTCCGCCAGGGCACGGACCACCAGGGCCTCCGCCTTCCCATCGAAGGCCTTCTGCAGGAGATTCGACAGCAGGTGCCCCTGGGTGGAGGCCTGGTCCTGGGCCGGTGTGTAGACGTGGGCCTTGGCGGATTCATCCCGGGTCACCAGCCCCTTCTCCGCCATGATCTGCATGAGTTTCATGACGGTGGTGTAGCCCATGTCCCGGTCCTGGGACAGCTCGTGGTGCACCTCCCGCACCGTGGCTGAACCGAAACGCCAAAGTACCCGTAGGATGGCGAGCTCTCCATCGGTGGGGGTGATTGGGCTCGGGGGCATGGGGGCTCCAGGTAGGATGCCCCAAGTATGCGAAAGCTTTCGCAGGTGTCCAGTGAGATCTGCGAAAATCTTCGCACAATGCGGCCAAGGACCCGCCTTGACCTGATCCCCAACCGATTCCCCCACCCGGTCAGACCCCAGGTTCCTCCGGAGCACCCGCGGGGGATGAAAGGCTCCGACACGATCTCGGGGCGGTTTCAATAATCCGCGGAGTGCTTTGCTGTTCTCCAGATCCTTCCATTGCGTAGGCAAGGCATCTTCCGCAGCATGGTCCAACAGCCCTTCGTCCGGAGCCAAGGCCATGTCGAACGCGCTTTCGAGGAAACCCATGGTGTCGGTGTTCTTGAATGCCGAGGATCGCCTCCGCAGCGGCTGGAAGCTCTTGGCGTTCACCCTCGCCCTCGGTGCTGCGAACGCACTGACCTACTTGCTGCTGGTGAAACTCCTTGGCCTTGCCAAGCTGGTGCGTGGCCCCGCGGGAGAACTGATCCCCGTCGGGCTCCTGGTGCTGGTGAGCTGGGCCGCCCTGCGCCTGGAAGGCCGTTCCCTTGCGCATTTGGGCCTGCGGTTGGATCGCCGCTGGGCGAAGGAATTGGGTCAAGGGCTGATCGCCGGACTCGCCCTCATTACCTTGACTGCCCTGATGCTCCGGGCCGTGGGGGGATTCCACTGGGAAATCAATGCGACCTTCACCTGGCGTGCCCTCGTGGGGGGCGCCTGGCTCTATCTCCTGGTGGCCTTCAACGAGGAGATCGCCTTCCGGGGCTATGCCTTTCAGCGCCTGGTGGAGGGGATGGGGCCCTGGGGCACCCAGCTGCTCATGGGGGCCCTTTTCGGATTGGTCCACCTGGGTAATCCAGCCATCCGTGCCGCGGGCCCAGCCCTGAAGGCCGTGACCACACTGAACATCTCCCTGGCCGCCATCCTTCTCGGCCTTGCGTACCTTCGCACCCGAAGCCTCGCCCTCCCCGTGGGCATCCACTGGGCCTGGAACTGGGCCCAAGGCAACCTGCTGGGCTTCGCCGTGAGCGGCACAGGGCTTCCCACCGCGCCCCTCGTTCCGGTGATCCACCCCCTGCCCGACTGGCTGACGGGGGGGCAGGTGGGTCTGGAAGGCAGCCCCGCCTGCACCCTGGTCTGCCTGGTCTTCATCCTCGCCCTGCACCGCTGGCCTGGTTCATGCCCGGAGGCCGCAGGACCTTGATGCATGAATCGACCGAGTGAGAAGGCACAGGCCCTGCCCTCTGCAATCCTTGGGCGCCAAGCTACAAACTCAACCCAGCGCGCCCTGGAGCCGTCCAAGAGCCCATAGCCCAAGGTGGGGAAGGTGCAGCAGCGAATCGGGAAGTTTGAAATCATCCGGAAGCTCGGTGCGGGCGGGATGGGGGAGGTTTTCCTGGCCAGGGATCCGGCCATCGGTCGGGAGGTGGCCCTCAAGACCATCCTGGCTACCGGGGCCTCCGCCTCCGATGCCCGGGAACGGTTCTTCCGGGAGGCCCGGGCGGCGGGGGGGATGAACCACCCCCACCTGGTGACCATCCACGAGTTCGGTGAAGACGAAGGCACGCTGTTCCTGGCCATGGAATACGTGCCCGGTGAAGATCTGAGCCTGCTGCTCCAGCAGCGGAGCCTGAGCCCGGCGGAGGTGCTGGAGGTCCTGGCCCAGGTCTGCGAGGGCCTGGCCCATGCCCACCACGCGGGTGTCCTCCATCGGGACATCAAGCCCAGCAACATTCGGGTCAGCCACATCGGTTCGCGCCTCCACGTGAAAGTGATGGACTTTGGCATCGCCCGCATCGCAGGCAGTGACATGACCGGAACGGGCACCCTGCTTGGCACCTTCGGCTACATGGCGCCGGAATACATCCAGTCCGGTCAACCCGATGAAAGGGCGGATCTCTTCGCCGTGGGGGTGATTCTCTACGAGGCCCTGGCGGGGGAGAAGCCCTTCGCAGGGGACACGTCCGGTACAGTGCTCTATCGCATCCTCCACGAGACCCCCAAGCCCCTGGATCTGAGCCCCCTTCGGAGCATCAGCGCGGGGATCACCACGGTGCTCAATCGCGCCTTGCAGAAGAATCCTGGGCACCGCTTCCAGAAGGCCGAACACCTGGCGGCCGCGCTCCGGGCGGCCAAGGACCCCCGTTGGTGCGGGTTGGAAGACCCCGAGGCCACCCTGGCCTCCCCACGCTCCAGTGCGGGAAATACCACGCTTTTGCACCCGATGCCCGAGGCCGAGGCGTCCACCGGAGGCCGCGGACGCTTCTTGGCCTGGGCTCTTGGCCTGGTGGCGGTGGTGGGTCTGGGGGGCTGGTGGGCTCTGAGGTCCAAGTCCCCTGCACCCCAGAGGGGGGGTGGGACCGAGGGGACCCTCGTTGCATCCCAGGCAACCCCCAAGGCCGAAACGGCCCCGGCTTCAGCGGCCCCCAAAGCGCTTCCACCCTCCAATCCGGTCCCCGCCCAGAGGGTCGCTCCAACCTCTGCTGGTCCCTCGAAGCCTCCGGTCGCGACCGTCACCACCCTGGAGGGGGCCGTGGGTGTCCTGTACTCCAATCCCTTGGCGGCCCTGGCCTTCCTGAATGCCGAGGTGCAGAAGAACCCCGCCGATGAGCGTGCCCAAGCCCTGCGGGTGGTGGCGCTTTACACGTCGGGCCAGTACGCCGCCTGCGAAGAGGGCCTCAGGCACCTCAGGACCCTGGGGTTGGCCCCTCGTCGACTGGCCCTGAAGTACCCGCACTTCCGTCAAATGCTGGAGCAGGAGATGGAGGCCCCCAAATTGCCCACACCCCTGAAGCGTTTGGAAGCGCCCCTGGGACCGGGCCCGCGACCTCGGCGCTTCAACCCAGCGGGAGGATCCCCTGGCACCTCCACGGCGCCTCGCCTGCGCTGACGGGTGTGCCGGGCCACAGCGCTC
>CAZPUI010000168.1:0-9526 GCA_964589695.1 uncultured Solibacteraceae bacterium
CCAGCTTCAGGCCCTCGTGGGGGGTGATGTTGGTGCAGAGCACCTCCTGGTAGTGGGGATGGAGGGCCTCGCTCACCAGGATGATGTTCCGTTTCTTCTGGACCCGCACGGCCATGAGGGCGGCTTCCACACAGGCGGTGGCCCCGTCGTACATGGAGGCATTGGTCACATCCAGCCCCGAGAGGTCGCACATGAGGGTCTGGAATTCGAAGATGTGCTGCAGGGTGCCCTGGCTGATTTCGGGTTGGTAGGGCGTGTAGGCCGTGAACCACTCCTGCCGACCCACCATCATGTCGATGGCGGTGGGTACGAAATGGTCGTAGGCACCGGCCCCCAGGAACTTGGCCTTGAAGTCCGTGTTGGCGGCCGCCATGGCCTCCAGGGCGCGGGTCACTTCCAGTTCCGACTGGGATGCAGGCAGCGCCAGTTCGCGGTCGAGGCGGATCTCCGTGGGAATACCCTTCAGGAGGTCCTCGGCCTTCTCCACGCCGATGGCGTCCAGAAGGGCGCGGTCCTCTGAAGGGGCCGTGGGCAGGTAACGCATAGGGCCATCCTCAAGGCAAAAGGGCGTTCATCCTGAACGCCGTGACTACACTAGCACGCCGAGAAGGGCTCGGTTTTCAAACCACGGGTCATTTCGCAAAACCCTCCGACAGAGTGTCAACCACTTTCCCTTCGAAAGGTCAAAGTTTAGCCCTTCCAGTGCGCCACATAGACATGGAGCCAAGGTGTCGGCGCCTCCGTAGCCTGTCGGATGAGTTCCACGTGGAGATCCCGGGCCCCCGCCAACCCCATGGCCACCCTGAACCAGGCAGGGAGTCCATCCTCGAACCAGCTTTCGGGGTAGCCCTGGGCCCGCACCTCGATCCGGGCATGTCCGGGTTCCACCAAGGCCACCTGCACCTCCCCACCCTGATAGTAGTGGTTGAAAAGCTTGGGCAGATTTTGAATCAGGAAGGCCGGGGAGGCCATGCGCAGGAGCCAGCCTTGTGGACCATCCATCATCTGTTTCGCCGCATCCTCACCTCGATCCTCCATGGCCTCCACCCCGCGCAGGGTCTCCCAGGCATGGTGAAGTTCAAGGGCTAGGTCCGACTCCACCCAGTCGAAAAACCCGATGGGGCGCTGGAAACGTGACCTGCAGGGCTCGGAAACCCTGTCCAGCAGCGCCCTCAGGGCCTCGTCGCCACCCCAGGCGCGTGCGGAGGCGATCACCTGGCGGGTCATGGGTCCCCGCTCATGGGTGAGGCGATAGCGTTCCTGGGCCATGGGTACTCACTTTGGACTCACCATCAGCTTCTTGCTTTCGCGCACAGAATTGGAGTTCAACGCCTTGACAACAGCTATCTTTTCAAGAATTGAAACACGGAGAGTAGGGAGCGAGCACGGGGACTTTTTGGAGGGCGCAGAAAGCCGCGCTGAATTCACTTCGACCGGACCACCAGCGGCTGGCCCAACAGATCTTCCAAGGGAAAGGTGAACTTCATCTGCTTGCCCAGGGCCAGGGCCTCTTCCACAGGCATCCCCGCCCGCACCAGGTGGGCCATGTAGAGCACCGTGGCCCGTCCGCCGGATGCGCAATGGATCAGCACCTTACCCGTTTGCCCCTTCATGGCCTGACCCAGCTTCTCCACCACGGCCGGGGTGTACGAGGCCTTGTCCCCCAAGGGCAGCCAGAGGTAGGCCATGCCGAGCTCCTTCACGGTGGCCTCCATCTGGAAGCCCGTGGTGGCATGGTCCTTGACCTCCTTCTCATCCCGCAAATTCACCACCAGCCCCACCCCTTGCGACTTGAACGTGCGGAGCATCTCGAGGCTGGGCTGACCTGCCACCAGCACCTTGCCGTGCTGGAAGACATCCTTCAGGCCCTCAACCTTCTGGACGGGGAGGGTCTGGGCCCCAAGACAGGAACCGGCCAGGACGACCAGGGAAACAAGGCAGCTTCGCCGCATAGGACCTCCGAAGGGCTCCCCATCCTATGCCCATCGCGCACCCTGGGGGAGTCCTGGGAAGGTGCGACCGGAAACGGACGAGGTCGCCGCATGACCTGGGCCGTACGGAGATGCTCCGGCCAACAACCGCCTGTCGATGGATAAGCGTTCCTATCCCAGTCGTTTCCGAAGGGGCGCGAGCCGGTCCCGGCTGACCTCGACCTCGGTGCCGTTCAGGAGCACCAGGGTGCTCGTGTGGCCCACATCGGGACGGAGTTCGGCCACGGCCTCCAGGTTCACCAGCACGCTGCGGTGGACCCGAAGGAAGCGTTCCCCCAGCAGGCTTTCCAACTCGTCCAGGCCCCGATCCACGATGAAGCGACCCTCGGGAAGATGGGCGAACACGAGCCGGGACTCGGTGGCGAAATGGGTCACCTCCGCAAACCTGAGCACCTTGAGGCGGTTGCGCACCCGCACCGTGAATCGTTCGGGTGCCTTCTGCGCCTTGGCCGCTTGAAGGGCAAGCTGGAGTTCCTGGAGGTCCAGGGGTGGAGGGATCCGGGCCAGGGTCTGGGCCAGCTGGGCCGGTTCCACCGGCTTCATGAGGTAGTCGCAGGCCGCCCAGCGGAAGGCCTCCAGGGCGTACTGGTCATAGGCGGTCACGAAGGCGATGGGGGGCAGCACCAACCCTTCGGTCCGGGCCCTCTGGAGCACCCCAAAGGCCCCCTCCGGAGGAAATTCGATGTCCAGGAAGAGCAGGTCGGGGCGGGGTCCCCGCAGGAGCTCCAAGCCCTGGATCCCATCCGCCGCCTCCCCCAGGCAGCGGCTGTCCGGGGCGGCCTCCTTCACCAGGCGCTTCAGGAAGTCCCGAGCCGGCGCTTCATCTTCGATGATCAGGTAGGTCAGGGCCATTGCACCTCCACCGCACAGCCAACCTCCACCTCGGGCCAGGCCAGTCGGCCCCCAAGGGTCTCCACCCGCTCCCGCACCGTACGCAACCCCACCCCTTCGCGGGCTTCGGAACGGCGCCCCACCCCGTCGTCCTGGACCCTCTCCCTGACTGCTTCGGCGACCACCGAAAGCCGACAGGGACCCACCTTGGGACGGAACCCGTGCTTGAAGGCGTTCTCCACCAGGGGCAGCAGCAGGAGGGGAGGGACCTTGCGATCCCGCAGGGCCTCGGGCAGCACCAAGTCCCAGGTGAGGCGTTCGGCAAACCGGAGGGACTCCAGGTGAAGCAGGTCCTCCACAAGCCGAAATTCCGAAGCCAAATCCCATTCGGGTCGGTCCAGGCCCTGCATCACCCCCCGGAGCAGCCCCGCCAGGCGCCGCGTCCCCTCCTCCGCCCGTTCGGGCTGGGTGCGGGCCAAGGCCCCGATGGTGTTCAAGGCATTGAAGAGGGTGTGGGGCTGGAGTTGCGCCCGCAGCGCCAGGAAGGCGCCCTGGGCCTCACTCCGAGCCAGGGCCGTGGCGGTGCGGTAGAGCTGGGTGGCCGTCTCCCCCACCAGGAGCACCGCCACCCAGGCCAGGCTGATGGCCATATGGGGAAGGGCGCTCGTGGCCGTGCGCAGCACAGGAATTCCCAATCCCCAGTGGACCAGAGGCAGGATGACGGCCATGGCCAGGGCCCAGATGGCCAGCAGTTTCAGCACGAAGAAGGTACCCGCCCGGCGGGGATCCGGGTGGTGGCCCGTGAATCGCCAGGCACGGAAGGCGCGGATGCCCAGCTCCGAAGGCAGGACATAGACGAGGCCGATGAGGCCTCCCACCTTCATGTAGTGGGGAATCCAGCCCGTGGACAGGCCCCCAAACAACGCACCCACGAGGAGGGCAAGCAGGGACCTGGACAGGAGTCTTCGCAGGAAGAGGGGATCCCAGGGTTTCATGACCCCCACGCTACACCCCCCTGGGCCCCATTCGAACACCCTGTGCATCCAAGACGCCTGGGCAGGGGACCGCCGGTGCCTCGGCGGCCTGAAGCGTCTTCCGTTTCCACACGAACTTCACCTTCAGACACTCCCGGCTGCAGGCGGCCTGACAGGCCCCGCAGTTCAGGCATTCCCCATCCACCACATGGCCCTGGTGGGCTTCCGCCAAGTCCAGGATGGGGACGGCCACCGGACAGGCCTTCTCACATCGACGGCAACCATTGCACCGGTCCCGTTCCACCACCGGAAGCAGCCGCGCATGGCTGGCCCCCACGGCACAGAGGGTCCCCACGGGACATGCCCTGCAGAGCCAGCGCTTGTTCAGGACCAAAGAGAAGCCCAGGGCCACAAAGGTATCGATGAGCCAGGCCACCTTGTAGTGATCGTTGAACACGGGCGGCAGGAAATTGGGGGCCCAACGCCAGCCCGGGATGGACCCAGCCTGGTGTCGCATCAAGAAGAAGACCCCCGCGGATCCCAGGAACAGCAGCACCACCAGGACCCTGAACCAGGGCCTGGCCCGTGGGGCCTTGGAATCCCGTGGCGCGAGCGTCCCCCCCAGATCCTGGAGGGTCCCCACGAAGCACATCCATCCACAGCCCACCCGACCCAGCAGGGGACTCACCAGAACCATGGAGGTCCACAGAAGCACCACCACGGTCACGGCCCCCCAATAGATGGAGTGCCAGATGAAGCCCAGGGTCAGCCAACGGAACAGGGTCGGTGTCACCAACAGAAAGGCGACGCGGATGAGGAAGTTGAGGCGGAATAGCCCCGTGCGACCCAGCCAGGCCCTCCGAAGGGACTCGAGGATTCCGGGTGCGTCGCTGCCTGTGCAGGGTGGGGCCATGGTACTCATCGGTTTCCTCTGCGGCTGATGAAGGGCAGGACGTGGTCCCGAACGAAGGCGTATCCCGGATCCAGCACCAAGGCTCGCCGGGCGCAGGCCTCGGCTTCGGTCCAGCGCCCGGCTTTGGCGTAGGCCCACGCCAGCCATGCCTGGGCTTCGCACCGACCCCAGGCCGGGGCCCAGGGGTCCACCCCGCGCCCTTCGCGCTCCGCAAGATGGACCGCCGTTTCCAAAATCGGGATGGCCTTGGCCGGTCCGCCCCCCAGGAAGGCCGGCATGCCCAGGGCGAACTTGCCCTGGAACACCCAGACCCGAGGGCTTTGGGGCTGTCCTTGCCGGGCCAGCTCGAAGAGGGTCTGGGTCCTTCCCCCCAGGCGCATGCGGGTGGCGAACCCTCCCTGCCCCATTTGCTCCAAATGGATCTGGCCCAGGAGGGCCTGGTGTTCACCCTCCTTGCGGGACTCCAGCAGCCTCACGGCCTGGTCAAGAAGGGCCTCTGCCTCCTTGGGGGCACGCTCCCCCAGCAATCGCGCCAGGGACCAGCGCACATAGGCCCGCTGGTAGACGCCATTGGCCTCCGGCATCCGCTGGGCCTCCAGCCACGCGCAGAGGGCCCGGAGTTCGGCTTCCTGCATCCGCCCGATGCGCTCCAGGGCCTGGGGCGTGAAGCCCTGGGGGTTGGGACCTGCCAGCAGCATCAGGGCGATGGGCGCAAACACACTCATGGGTTTCCTCCTCACCCACAGGGTGGAAGCGCCTCCCAAGGTTGGCCTTGAGGATCAAACCAGAGGGCCGGTTTCGCTTCCCAGGGGGCTCCCCTCGTCCGGGGTTCGTACCTGCACTGGGATGAACTCCGACATCGGGAGCCGCCGGGGGGCCTCACCCACGAGCGGTGGTGGCTCGCCTTGAAACTGGCGTCAGGGTCTCTACCAACCTCTACCCCTGCGACAGAAGGATGGGCAACCCCCGATTTTCGGAGTTCCGGAGACCATCCAAATCCATCTGCATCACATCGACCAGGATGCCGCGGGGCAGATCAGCTCCCCCGGGGAGGTGGTGAATCCCGAGCGGCGGGATGCCTTCCTGCTCCGGTCCATCATCGAAGAGGCGGTGACCTCCAGCCAGTTGGAGGGTGCCTCCACCACCCGCAAGGTGGCCGTGGCCATGCTGAGGGAGGGACGAAGGCCGCGGGACACCCGTGAACGCATGATATTCAACAATTTCAGGACCATGAAGGCCCTTCAGGACCTGAAGGGCGAGGCCCTCACCCCGGCAAGGCTCCTGGAACTCCATGGCCTCATCGCCGAAGGGACCCTTCCGGAATCCACGACCGTGGGTTCCTTCAGGCGAAGCGATGACATCCGTGTGATCCATCCCGGATACCGAACCCTCCTGCACCAGCCCCCGCCCTTTGCTGAACTCCCAGAGCGCATGGAACGCCTGTGCGCCTTTGCCAACGCGTCGGAAGATGCGCGGCCCTTCGTACACCCCGTACTTCGAGCCATCCTGCTCCATTTCATGATTGGGTACGATCACCCCTTCGAGGATGGCAATGGCCGCACGGCCCGGGCCCTTTTCTACGGGTCCATGCTCCGCAGCGGCTATTGGCTGACAGAGTTCCTATCCATCTCCCGAATCCTGAAGGCCGCACCCGCGCAGTACGGACGGGCCTACCTGCACACCGAAACCGATGGGGGGGACACCACCTATTTCCTGCTGCACCAGCTCGAAACCCTCCGCAAAGCCATCCAGGGCCTGCACGACTACCTAAACCGCAAGGCCAAGGAACAGACCCAGATCGAGCACCTCCTGCGCACCTCTCCCGCGCTCCGAGCGCCCTTGAACCATCGCCAGAGGGCCCTGCTGGCCCATGCCCTCAGGCATCCCGGTGAAAACTACAAGATCGAGGCACACCAGCGCAGCCATGGCGTGGTGTACCAGACCGCGAGAACGGACCTGTTGTCCCTGGCCGAACTCGGTCTGTTCGAATCCTTCAAGGAGGGCCGGAGCTTCGTCTTCGTCCCCGTCAAGGATCTGGAAAGGCGACTGACGCACCTGGGATAAGGATCGCTGTATGCGTTCAGGGTCGCTTGGTGCGGCTCCCGGGCCTTCCCCACCCCACCCCTTGATCCCGTGGTCCATCCAGCGGAGCCTGGAACCATGGGACGCGGTCGTACGCCTTCGCTGGTTGGACCCAAGGGGGCTCGCTCAGGGCCCGGCACCGCGCTTAAGCGCATCGCCCTGGTGACGGATCTGCGCAATTCCCAGATCGGGAATGTGCTGCGGCGGGACCTGGAGGAGGTGCTGCGCGGAAGGGCCGAGGTCCAGGATGTCTTCTTCGAGGACCTGGGGCCCGGGGTGGTGATCGAGGCTGAGGTGGTGCTGGTGACCACCCAGGCCCGGGCCCTGGTGGTGCAGAACCATGTGCCCGAGGCCCGGCGCATCCTGGTGGCCCACCGCACCATCCGGGAGAGCGATGCCCACCGCATCTTCTCCATCCCCCCGGGCACCCGGGTCCTGGTGGTGAACAACCTGCCGGAGACCACCCTGGAGATGGTCGCCCTCATGCAGCAGCTGGAGTTCCGGCATCTACGTTTTATCCCCTACGAAGAGGGGATGGACTGCACGGGCATCCACATCGCCATCACCCCCGGCGAGCGCTCCCTGGTGCCCGCGGGCATCGGCACCGTCATCGACCTCGGCCACCGCTGCATCGATATCTCCACCCTGATCGAGCTCATCAACCGTCTCAGGATCAGTGATCCCGAGGTGGACCAGCGCCTTCTGGCCTACTCCAAAAGCAATGTGAACCTGGACTCCGGGGTGAACCACCAGTACCTGGAGCTGTTCAAGAAGAACCTCGAGCTGGACGCGGTCATCAACCTGGCCCACGAAGGCATCCTGCTCCTGAACAGCGAGGGGCGCGTGGCGCTCCACAACAAGGCCCTCACGGAGATGCTGAACATCCGCGAGGACATCACGGGCAAGACCCCCGAGGTCTTCCCGCCCGAATTCGAAGAGGTCCTCACCCAGAACCAAGGCCGGGAATGGATCGTGGAGAGCCGGGGCCGCTCCATCGTGGTGAACCGCCAGTCCATCGAGTACCTGGGGGAGCCCAGTGGCAGCTATTTCAACTTCCAGGAGGTGACCTACATCCGCCAACTGGAGCAGAACCTGAGCCAGAAGCTGCGGGCCAAGGGGCTCACGGCCCGGTACACCTTCGAGGACGTGCTCACCCGCTCCCCAGGCATGCGGGCCTGCATCGACCTGGCCCGACGCATCGCGGGCTCCGACTTCACGGTACTCATCATGGGGGAGAGCGGCACCGGGAAGGAGTTGCTGGCCCAGTCCATCCACAACGCCTCCGCGCGCGCCAAGCAGCCTTTCGTGGCCGTCAACTGTGCGGCCGTACCCGAGCACCTCCTGGAGAGCGAGCTCTTCGGCTACGAGGGTGGTTCCTTCACCGGCGCCCTCAAGGAGGGCAAGGCGGGCCTCTTCGAACAGGCCAACCATGGCACGGTCTTCCTGGATGAAATCGGGGACATGCCCCTCATGCTCCAGGCCAAGCTCCTGCGCGTGCTCCAGGAGCGCCAGGTCATGCGGGTGGGGTCCCAGAGCCTCACCAGCGTAAACATTCGCGTCATTGCCGCCACCAACCGGAACCTCCGGGAGCGCATCCAGGCCCAGCAGTTCCGGGAAGATCTCTACTACCGCCTGAACGCGCTGTCCCTGGCCGTACCGCCGCTGCGGGAACGACCCGAGGATATCCTTCCGCTCCTGCGGCATTTCCTGGCGGAGCAGAAGGCCCCGGAGCTGGACTTCCACCCCGAGGTCCCCGAGGTTCTGCTGCGCCACCCTTGGCCTGGCAACATCCGGGAACTGGCCAACGTGGCCAACCACATTACCCTCATGGCCGAAGGCTCCGTGAGCCTGGACACCCTCCCCACGGCCCTCCTGGGTCGCACCGAGGCCTTCGAGGCCGAGGAGGGCATCCTGCGGGCCCGGACTGTCCTGGGCCGGGCCCGGGCCGTCCTCGCGGTGCTCGGCGATTTCGCGGACCGGGGCATGAAGGCCGGGCGGAAGAGCGTCCTCGCCGCCCTCCAATCCCGGAACCAGCCCCTCACCGAGGCCGAGATCCGCACGGTGCTCCAGCTCCTGGCGGAGACCCGCCTCGTCCGCGCCAACGTGGGGCGCCAAGGCAGCGAGCTTACCGCCCGGGGGCGCCAGTTCCTCAATTGGTCAATCAATAGGTCAAACGAATAGCCTATTCAGCCCATTCATGGTGATCTCGGACACGGGGATCCGCGGCTGAAACCCCGCTGCCCCAAGGATCCTTTCGCCCATTTCCCTCCCCCATCACGGAAGTGGGCCCACGCGCCCTTGTTCTGGGTTGGAGGACCCCGTGCCCCGGGACGGGCGTCCATGTCCCCTGAGGAGCCCGGGGCCAAGCCCCGCCGTCCCGATCGAAGATGAAGCTCGTTGGCACAGAATTGGCTAAGGGTTCATTCGTCTCCCTGGGCGCGGGCGCCTGGGTGCCGGTGATCCCCGGGGAGCCATTCACCAACCCCACCTTCCCCTGCCAGAGCTCCCTCTGGCGGGCTTCCCGTGCCCTACCTCACAGGAGTCCCATCCCATGCCCCAGAACATCGTCGAGAAGGTCCTGCGCGCCCACCTCCGGGAGGGGGACTACATTCCCGGCCAGGAGATCGGGATCCGCATCGACCAGACCCTCACCCAGGACGCCACGGGCACCATGGCCTATCTGCAGTTCGAGGCCATCGGCATCCCGCGCGTGCGCACCGAGCTCTCTGTGAGCT
>CAZPUI010000169.1:0-3149 GCA_964589695.1 uncultured Solibacteraceae bacterium
GCGCCGCAGTGGCCCGGGGGGGGGCCCCCCCATGGAAGGGGGCCAGGGGGGGCAGGGTGGCGGGCCAGGGGGCGGCCAGGCGGGCCGGGGGCAGGGCCAAGCGACCCAGGCGGGGACTGGCCAATCCCGCCAAGGGCTCAGCCCCCCACAGGGGCCCCAGGAGGGCCAGCCAGGCCAGGAGGAAGCCCGGATCGCAGCCGGCGGCGGGATGGGTGAGCAGCCACAGGATCAAAGCGCCGTGGAGGGTGAGGGCCGGGGGCAGGGACCAGCCCCGGCTCCGGCTCAGGGCCCAGGCCACGCCCATGAGGAGGCCCCGCCACACCGGGGCACTGAAGCCCACGACCGCTGCGTACAGCAGGCCCCCCGCCACCGCCGCCACGCCGGCGCCCCGGCGCAGGAGCCGCCGGGCCAGGGCCTCCAGGGCCGCCATCACCAGGGTCACCTGGAGGCCGGAGACCACCAGGGTGTGGATGGTGCCGCTCTCCGCAAAGGCGCTGAAGACCTCCTCGTGCACCGGGGGCAGGCCCAGGGTGAGGGCGCCCCAGAGGTCCCGGGCCGGGCCCTCCAGGGGCAGGGCCTGGAAGCGCCGCTGGACGAAGGTCTGGAGGCGCAGGAGGGGACCGGGCTGGGCGGGACCCAGCACTTCCATTTGCGCCGCGCTTCGCAGCCGCAGGCGCCGGGGGGCTTCCTCGCTCCGGGCCCGCCAGAGGGGACGTTCCGCCAGGAAGGCCGGACCGGGTTCCACGGCCCGCAGGTCCGCCCGCACCCGCACGGGGGTGCCGGGTTCGGGGGGCGCCAGGCCCTCCGGGGGCAGGGAGACGGGAAGGCTCAGGCCCCGGAGGTTCGGGGGGGCCGTGAGCTCCAGCTTCCCCGTCCGGGACTGGGCACGGGTTTGCCAGGGGGCGGCCACCCGGCCTTCCAGGGTCTGGAGGCCCGTGGGCAGGGCCCTTTCCCAGCGCGTCCGGGCCCCCAGGGCCAGGAGGGTGATCCAGGGCAGGGCCAGGGCCAGGGGCAGCCAGCGCAGGCCCTTCCGTCCCAGGGCCCCCAGGGACAGGGCCAGAAGGCTCCATCCTGTCACCAGGATCCAGGGCGGAAGGGCACCCTCCCAGGTCTCGGGCAGGCCCCAGGGCAGGGCCGCCGAAGCCGCCAGGGCCCAGGCCAGGGGCCAGGCGGGCCCGCCGCTGATGCGCTGCCAGAGCCCTTCCCGGGTGAGCATCTAGGCGGGGAACCGCAGCCGGGCCAGGGTGCCCTGGCCGGGTGCGCTCTGGATCTCCAGGGCCCCACCATGGAGCCGCAGGATGCTGCTGACGATGGCCAGGCCCAGGCCCGCTCCCCCGGAGGCCCGGCTCCGGCTCAGGTCCGGGCGCAGGAAGCGCTGGCCCAACTTGGCCAGGTAGGCCTGGGGAATGCCCTCCCCCGTGTCACCCACCTGGAGGATCACGGAGCTTCCCTCCCCCAGGGCCCTGAGGGTGACGGTGCTGCCGGGGGGGGCGTGGCGCAGGGCATTGGCCAGCAGGTTGTGGAGGGCCCGTCGGGCCAGCTTCTCGTCCACCCTCACCCGCAGATCCTCGGGGGCCTGGACCTCCAGGGTCACGTCCTTTTCTTCGGCCAGGGAATCGAAGGGCCCCAGGGCCGCCCGAAGCAGGCCTGCCGCGGGGTGTTCGCCCACCTCCAGGGCCATGGCGGGATCCTCTGCCCGGGCCAGGAAGAGCATCTGGTCCAAGGTGGAGCCCAGGTGGTCCAGGGCCTCCAGCAGGCCTTCCAGGGTCTCGGACCGGGCCTCGGGGGTCAGTCCATTGCGCAGCAGACCCTCCACCTCCAGGCGCATGCCGTGGAGGGGGGTGCGCAGCTCGTGGGCCACATCGGCGTTCAGGCTGGTGAGCCGGGCGAAGGCCTCGTCCAGCCGGGCCAAGGCCCCCTTGAGGTTGATGGCCAGGGGCTGGAGTTCCTTGGGGAGTTCCCCGGGGTCCAGGTCCAGGTGGAGGGCGCCAGGGCGGATGCCTTCGGCGTGGTCGGCCAGGTACTGAACCGGGGCCAGACCCCGGCGGGTAAGGACCACGGCCACCAGGGCCGCCAGCAGGGCGGCGGCGCCCAGGGCGCTGTATAGCAGGTCCCGGCTCTTCTTGAGCAGCCGGTTCTCGTGGCGGATGTCCCAGGCCGCCAGGACCCAGCCGCGGTCGAAGGCCTGGGCGTAGACCAGGAACTGAGCCCCCTTGGGACCCTCCACGTCCTTCCAGGTCCAGGTGCCCAGGGGGGGCACCGCGGACTGGGGCAGGAGGCGGGCGAGGCCCTCGCTTTCCAGGAGCGTCCGCCCTTGGAAGTCCAGGATCCGCACCAGCAGGTGTTCCGTGTCCTCCAGCAGGTCCCGGCTGAGCCGAGGCGGCTGGGGAGGCTTGGGGGGCACCCCTTCGTCGGGATCGGGCACCTCGGGCTCCTCCCAGTCCTCGACTTCCAGCCGCTCCACCACCAACGCGGCCTTTTCCTGGAGCTCGCGGTTGCCCTCCCGCTGGAAGAGCCGGGCCAGGTTCACGTTCACGTAGTAGGTGGTGAGCCCCAGCACCGAGACCACCGCCACCAGGGTGCCCACCAAGACCCGGGCGGTGATGGACGGTCGGCGGCGCGCGGGCTCCTTGGACTCAGCCACGGGGCACGTCCAGCCGGTAGCCCACGGCCCGGTGGGTCTGGATGAGCTTCTGGGGGAAGGGATCGTCCACCTTGCGCCGCAGCCGACGCACCGCCGCATCCACCAGGTTGGGGTCCCCGTCGAAGGCCAGGTCCCATAGGGACTCGGCGATGCGGGTGCGGGTCACGGTATGGCCTGCATTCCTCGCCAAGAGTTCCAGCAGGGTGAACTCCTGGGCCGTGAGGTCCAGGCGCTGGCCCCCTCGGTAGACCTTGCGGTGGGCAGGGTCCACCGTGAGGTCCCCCACGGACCATATGCGTTCCGGGGCCTGGCCCTGGCGCTGGAGCAGGTTCCTCAGGCGCAGCCGCAGCTCGGGGAAGGCGAAGGGCTTCACCAGGTAGTCCCCGCCGCCCTTGCTGAGGCCCCGGAGCCGGTCCCGGCAGGCCTCCCGGGCCGTGAGGGGAATTACCCGGGTGCCCACCGCCCTGGGCCTCCGTGCCCGGCACGGGGGTGAAACCGACGCGTG
>CAZPUI010000169.1:3159-9524 GCA_964589695.1 uncultured Solibacteraceae bacterium
ATCCCGGGCCGTGAGGAAGATGACCGGGGTGCCCACGCCCTGGGCCCGCAGTTCCGAGAGCAGGGTGAAACCATCCAGGCCCGGGAGCATGACATCCAGGAGCATCAGCTCGTAGGTCTTCTCCAGGCCCAGGTGGAGCCCCGCTTCGCCATCGAAGGCCACGTCCACCCCATAGCCCTCCTGCTGCAGGCCCCGCTGGAGGGCCAGGGCCGCACGGCGGTCGTCTTCCACGAGGAGGATCATGGTGGGGGCTCCGGGAGGTTCCTATCGTTTCGCGGGGGACCCGTCCCTGTCCACCGGGGTGGCCAGCCCACTGCGCACGGCCTCCTGGACGAGGCGTTCCAGGGCACGTTCCGCCTCGCGGGAGGCCCGCTCCTGCTGCTGGGATAGCGCCTCCTGACGGTGGGAAAGCTTCTCCAGCTCCTTCTCGAGCTGCTGCTGCTCCCGTTCCAGGGCCTTGTGCTCCTTCTCCAGCGCCCGGCGCTTTTCTGCCACCTTGGCCTGGTTGGCGGTGCTGGCCTCGTCTTCCTCCTCCTCTTCCTCATCCAGGGCCTCCAGACGCTCGTCCAACGCCTCGAGCTGGGCCTCCAGCTTCTCCTGGCGGGCGTCCAAGGCCGCTTCCTCCTGGTCCAGGGTCCGTTCCTGGCTATCCAGGGCTTCCTCGGCGGCAAAGACCCCGTGGACCTTGGCGAGGGTTGCGGCCTCCCGCAGCAGGTAATCCTGGCGGCCCAGGCGCACCCAGAGGAAGGGGCCCTGGACCCTTCGCCGCAGGGCCTCGAAGTCCCGGTAATCGCTGCGTTCCGCGCTCATGCGCACGGAATGCGCCTGATCGTCCTTGACCAGGGCATAGGCCCGGAGGGACTCCGCCGTGCCTTCGGAGGACCTGCCCTTGGCTTGGAATCCAGGGGCGTTCATGCCCAGGGAGATGTGGAGCCCCTCCCCGAGGCTGTGGCAACCCAGGCTGGCGAAGAGGGCCAGGGCGGGGGCGCTCAGGCTGAAGCGGATGGTGGGCATGGGAACCTCCGGAAGGAATGGCCGCAGGTGACGGCCCTTCCAAGGTAGGGAGGGATCCTGATGCTCCACTGACCGCAGCCTGATGGTTTGGTCAGGTTCGGAAACAATTCCGGAAGATGATCGCCCCGCAGGGGGTGGCATCGCTTGAACTTCTTTGTGAATTGCACAGCAGGCGAGTGAAAGACGCAAAAAAGCTGGACGCCCGCATCCGAAGAAGGCTGCGGGCAATCCAGCTCGGGCAAGGGAAGGCGAAAAAAACCATCGCACTTCGCCTGATCCCCTAGGTGTCTGAGCTAAAACCTTGCCACTGCTTACTTGACGATCAAGCTGACCTTGTCGACCACAAACGTGGTTTCCATATAGGCGTCTTCGATCATGTTGAAGTGAACCCGGATCGTCTTGCCCTTGTAGGCGGAGAGATCGTAGGTCTTCAGCACATAGCCGGAGGCGGCGTTTGCGTTACTGAGGGTCGCCAGGGTCTTGAGAAGGGTGCCCGAACTGTTGCGAACCTGGATGGCCATCGTGTCATAGGCCGTTGTCCCGGATTCCGTCGTATCGATGTGAACGTAGAAGCTCAGTAATGCTGCAGTGGCGGTGCTCGGGATGGTCACGGTTTGGTAGACGTATTCAAGGGCCGTGGTACCGTTGCCACCCAGCAGCGCGCACTTCGTGCCTTCGTAGGCCGGTTCCCCGTAGAGGTCCCAGTTGCCGATGGAGCCGGTGGTGCCAGCCCAGGACGTTGCTCCGGACTCGAAGCCGCCGTTCAGGATCTTTTCCGTGCCCTGGGTCTGGGGGGTCACCGTCAAGGTGGCGCTGGAGGAGGTCAGGGTGGCCGGAGTGGCGGCGCTATCGGTCACGGTGCACTTGAAGGTGGCACCGTTGTCCGTGGTGGCCGTGGTGAGGCTGTAGGTCGCACTTACGGCGCCGGAGATCGGGCTGGTGCCGCGATACCACTGGTAGCTGTAAGGTGACGTACCTCCCGTGGCGGCCACGGTGAAGCTGGCCGTCTGACCGGCCGTCACAGTTGTACTGGCGGGCTGGGAAGAGATCGCCAGTGCGGAAAGGGGAGTCACCGTGAGTGTGGCCGTGCTGGAAGTCACGGTGGCGGAGGCACTGTCCGTCACAACGCACTTGAAGGTGGCGTCGTTGTCTGCGGTGGTCGTGGTGAAGGTGTAACTGGCGCCGGTGGCGCTGGAAATAGGGCTGGTGCCGCGATACCACTGGTACGTGTATTGAGGTGTGCCACCCGTGGCTACCACGGTGAAGGTCACGCTGGAGCCCGCGCTCACCGTCTGGTTGGTGGGCTGGGTGCTGATCGCCAGGGCGGGGTTTGGCTGGATGTCGGACGTCACGGCGATGGCCGCGAAGGCACGTGTCACGGCGGTGACCTCGGGGCTGCTGGCACCGAAAAGTTCCGTGGCAGCGTTCTTGCACGCCGTGTAAGCACCCGAGTACTTCGTGCTGGCGGTCATTTTGGTGGTGATGGCCTTCATCCAGATCTGGCCGGCCTTGTGGATGCCGATACCGGACATGGGGCCGTAGGTCAGCTTGCTGCTGTAGGTGTCACCGCTGGCGGTGGAGCCCTGGCTCAGGAAGTAGAACATGCGGTTGGCCGGGCCACTGCTGTAGTGCACATCAATGTTGCCCAGGGTACTGGACCAGATATCGGGGCTCGAGCTGTCCAAACTGGGCTTGTACATCCATCGCAGGGGATTGCCGCTCTTCAAAACGCCCTGGCCGATGACCCAATCGCCACCGGAAAGCGGCACGGTGGTACCGGTGTTGCCTCCCTTGGCATAGAACTCGGCCAGGGTTCCGATGATGTCGGAGTTGGCTTCATTCAGACCACCCGACTCACCGCTGTAGGTGAGGTTGGCCGTGCTGGCGCACAAAGCATGGCCAAACTCGTGAGCCACCGCATCCACCAAGACCACGGGATTCAGTTGGCTGACACCATCGCCCAACACCAGGCTCTGGTTTCCATCAAAGTAGGCGTTGTCTTCGGCGAGGTGGACCTTCACATAGACGCCCGTGTTGTTATTGTCTCGCCCCTGCCAGTTGTAGCAGTTCTTGAGCACGTCGTAGACGGTCTGCACGCCATACATGGCATCGGCCGCAACGGTCTGGGTGTTGCTCGTGGTGTTGTTCCCGAAGATGCCGCTGGTGCTGGTGTAGGCGGTGCTGCTTCCATTGGCGGAGACCTGGAACTGGATGTTCGTGGTCCGGGTGGGATCCACCAGCTGATAGGTGCTGCCGGTGTAGTTCACATCGATCTGCTTGTCGCCGCTGTAAAGGGTCTTGGCCGTGCCCTTGGCGGCGGAATTCTGGAGCGCATTCCACTGGGCGATGACCTCGCCGGTCTTGGCATCCACGATCGTGTCGGTGGCGATCAGGCTCTGTTCCTGGCTGCGCATCCGGCTTTGGACATAGTAGGCCAGCGCGTAGCGTTCCACGACATCTTCGAAATCAGTAGCCACCAATTGGTCATTGGTCTTGAATTCGGAGCCGGCCACGCGGACCTGCTTGACGATGGGATAGAGCAATAACTCGCTGTGGGGCTTCCTCAAGAACAAGCGATGGCCCTGCTGGGCATCGGCGCGCAGGGCCGCAGCCTCGGCTTCCGCGGCAGGGACAACGGCTTCCACATCCACATCTCCGGCGACGCGCAGGCTGTTGATGGGTTCACCCTTCAGGTTCCCTTGGCCATCGGTGGTCACGATGGACTCACCCCCCCATACGCGCAGGTTGCGGAAGGTATGGTGGAAGCGGTGCACCAAGGTGTTCTCGGAACCCACGATGGTGTTCTTGTGCGCAAAGGCGTGACGATCGCTAAGCCCGAGCTGGGTGCGCTGGGCACGAAGACGACCGGCCACGCTTTCCACGGCCTGGAGGTCCTGCTGGGTGGAGGCCGCTGAAAGGAGACCCGCAGCGATTAGGCTGAGGCAGAGCGTCGCTTGGTACTTCATGGAGTACTCCTACGGTTTGGCCCGGACATGGCCGGACGATGGCGGGAAACAAATACGATCGCCTCGGCCTGGCCTGCAGGTGCGGGAGGCATGCGTATGCAGTCTGAAAGAGCTAGAGCGGGAATAGACTCAGGCCTCGCACCGTTCCCATCGAGGTCCAGTGTGGAAATGCCAACTGGTCCAGTCGTGATTTTCCTAGGCTGGTTTGCGTCGATATCCAAGTATTTTAAGGATTCGGCGTAGTTCAATTTCCAGAATTTTCCGGGGACAGTTAGGCATTCCGGATAAAATAATAATTAAATTCAAATCAAACGATTTGTCGTCGTCAACCTGGGAGCGCTCGCGCCATGCGGAGTACAGCTTGCTCGAGGAGCTTGGGTTCCCGACCCCCAAAACCGAGTCGGAGCGCCCCCAGGGGGGCACCTCCAAGGCTGAAAACCCGGCCCGGCTGGAAGGCAATGTCTTCGGTTCGCGCACGGCGAGCCCATGCATCCACATCCAGGCTGGCGTCCCGCGCGGGCAACCAGAAGGCCTGACCTCCCGTGGGCAGGGTGATGTTCAGGGCGGACGACAGGTGTCGCGTCAGTGCACCGCCCAGGATGTTGCGGCACTCCAGGCTAACTTTGCGCAGTCGGTGGAGATGGCGCTGGATCTCTCCATCTTCCATCAGCTGCGCCAGCGACTGCTGAAGGAACATGTCACCCCCGCTTCCCAGCGCCCGCCTCCAGGCTCCGAGCGAATGAATCAGCGCCGGGGGACCGTGAATGTAGGCGATCGGGAGGTTGGGAAACAGCAGGCGGCTGAAGGCCCCGACGTGGACCACCGACGCCGATTGAATCTCCGCCGCCAAGGGCAGCGCTGGAATCCCTTCGTAGTGGAACCCCGGATCCAGATCAACCTCCAGGATTGGAGCGTGGTGGGCCTGGGCGAGTGCCACGAGTTCACGTCTGCGTTCCACGGGAAGGGTCACCGTCGTGGGGTACTGCCGAATCGGTGTCACGAACAACATCCGTGCCCCACACGCGATGGCCTCCTTGGCGGAAGCCGGCACCACCCCCTGGCCATCCACCACCATTGGAACGAGCGGATGTCCGCTCTGCCGCAGTGCATCCCACTGGTACTGTGAGCCTAGGTTCTCCACCGCAATCGGCTCGCCGTGCTGCAGCAGGCCGCGGCAGACCAGAGAGAGTGCCTCCGCGAGGCCACTCGTCACCAGAAGGCTCTCCGTGCTGGTCCGCAATCTCTTGTTGGAAGCCAAAAGGGTGGCAAGGGCCGACCGGAAACGCTCCAACCCCAGCGGCTGATCCCGGTTGTAGATGGAACGATCGTGGGTGCGCACAGCGCGCTGGTAAGCCCGCGCAAGGGCCACCATGGGAACCAACTTGGGATCGACATCCCCCGTGAGGAAACTGAACGTTGCAGCCGGAGGGGCGTCAGCTTTAGCCGGAGCAGGGTTCAGGCGGAACGCGGGTGTATCACACGAGGGTGATTTAACCTGGGCAATCTTCAGCGGAGGGGGATCCGCGACAAAGGTGCCGCCTCCTTGGCGAGCCTGGATCCAGCCTTCGGCAGCGAGTTCCTGATAAGCGGCAACCACTGTGTTTCGAGTCACATCCAGCAGGTCTGCCATGGCACGGGTTCCAGGCAGGGCCTCACCCGGGGTCAGCCTGCCTTCGGAGATGGCCTCCGCCACCTTGTGGGTGATCTGGAGAAACAGAGGTTGATCCAGGCTGGGGTCGAGTCGGAAGGTGGGGTTCCAGGTCAGCATCAGCCTCTCCCTCCCGGGAGGTTTCGCTCGAACCGCATGAGCCAGGCCAGGACGGGCTCGTACTTCGTAGCTTGATCAATCAAGGCTCGCCCTCGGGCCCGTGATTCCGGGGATCCGCCTTCCAACAGGAGCAACGCGCCCTGGATGGCCTGGAACGGGCTCGTCTGCCCCCGCAAGGGTTCCGCGGCCCCAAGTGCCTTCAGCGCGGCCTGTCCCCTGCGCACCGCATCCTTGGGGCTGCGACCCCTCTGCAATGCGACATGAGCCTCCAGCCGATAGAGGTAGGCCCGGTTCACGGCCAGCCAACTGCCCGCAAGCCCCGCCTCCTTGCCTCGGCGAAGGAACCCGTCCAAGGCTTCCAGGTCCGACTGGATGTCCTGTCCTCTCTCCAACCGCGCCTGCGCCTGCTCATAACGGAGGGTGAAGAGCTGATCGGCGGAACCCACGAACCCCCAGACCCTGTTCCCGAGTTCCGTCAGGAGCTTTCCTACGACAGCCTCGTCCGCCGCGCCAGATTCGCCTCGGAGGCCCCTGATGGCCGCCCGGATCTGGTAGAGGCAGGCCACCGCCGCCCGATTCGGAGCGCTGTCTTGGTAATCCGTGGGGTCCTGGAGGCC
>CAZPUI010000170.1:0-9485 GCA_964589695.1 uncultured Solibacteraceae bacterium
CCAGGCCTGGGCCTCGGCCCGCAGGGCCCTTCCCGCCCGAAAGGCACGGAAGCCCAGGCCTCCCAGGACCAGCAGTCCCCCCAAGGCACACACCCAGACCACCCGGCCCAGGCCCCTCCCTTGGTATCCATCTGATTCGTTTCCCATGTCAAAAATTCGCGCAGCGAATTTTTGAACTCACTGCCCCTTCAGCACCGGCACATTCGGATCCGAATAGGGAGCCGAAGCCAGGATCCGGCCGCCCCAGGTCCGCTTGGTGAAGACCACGAAGGTGCTGAGCAGGAAGAGGAGGATCACCAGGGAGGCGGCGCCCCGCTTGCCCTTGGCCAGGCTCCCGGGGGCCATTTCGCTCACGGCGGCCAGGACCACCACCAGGGTCAGCTTGTAATGCAGGTAGCGGGCGGCGAAGGGGTGCAGACCTTCCCGGAACTGCATCACCAGCAGCACGATGCCCAGGAGTACCGCCAGGCGGAAGGACCAGACCACCACCTTCTTCCAGAGGGCAGCGGAAAGGCCCTTGTATTCGTTCTGGTCCTCCTCCAGGCCCATGAGCAGGAAGGCCACCATGGCACCTCCCCCCCCGAGCACCAGGGTCACGAAGTGAAGCCACTTGATCAGGTCGTAGGCATGGAATTGGGGCATGGGGAACCTCGTGGGGCCATCCTAGCACCGCGGCCTTCTTGTGATGCAGGTCCGGTGGGTTGTGATAGGCGAGGCTTCAGCCGCTGGGGCCTTTTGGACATACTTGGGGCCTTGTCTTGACGAGGGATCCCATGATTGGCCTGTCCGTTCTGCTGGCCCTGGTGCCGGTGCTTGCCGTCCTGCTGCTGTTGGTGATCAAGCGTGCCCCGGCCGATGTGTCTGGTCTCGTGGGGTGGGGGTTGGCCCTGGTGGTGGCCGTGCTGTGGTTCAAAACGCCCCTCACCGTGGGGCTCACCGCCAGCCTGGGGGGGGCCGTGGCCAGCTGGCCCATCGCGCTGATGGTGGCGACCTCCATCTTCCAGGTCACGGTGATGGCGGAGACCGGGGCCCTCGCCCGGATCGTCACCCTCATCAAGACCGTGAGCCCCGATGACAAGGTCGTGCAGGTGCTCATCATCAATTTCGGCTTCGGCACGCTCATCGCCGCCATGGGGGCCACCCCCGTCTCCATCCTGCCGCCGATCATGATGGCCCTGGGCTACACCAGCTTCGTTTCCATCGCGCTGCCTGCCCTGGGCTACGACGCCCTGTGCACCTACGCCCTCCTGGGGGTTCCGGTGGTGGTGTTCTCCGACTTGGTGGGCCTGCCGGTGAACGATGTGGGCATCTACTTCGCCCGCTACATGCCCGTCATCAGCACCTGCATCGCCCTGGCCATGATGTGGATCGTGGGGCGCTGGAAAATGGTGTTGCAGGGCCTCCTCCCCACCCTTCTGGCGGGCCTCACCGCGGGCTTCATCGCCATCGGCATGAACTACCTGAAGCTCATCCCCCTCACGGGCATCGTGGCGGGGTTGGGGGTCATCCTCGTGATGATGGTCTACCTCAAGGTGCGCCGTCGGCCCCTGCTGGACCGCAGCATCCTCACGGAAGCCGACCTGAGCACGGAACGCACCATGAGCCTGGGAAGGGCCATCAGTCCCTGGCTGCTCCTGGTGGTCTTCTCCTTCGTGATCAACATGCCCCAGCTGCCCTTCCACGAGCTGACCTTCAAGACGCTGGCCATGCCCCTGGAGATCATTCCTGGCCGGCCCGAAAAGGTGCGTCTCCTTTGGCAGGCCTACTTCTGGATTCTGGTGAGCACCCTCCTGGCACTGCCCCTGCTGCGGGCCACCAAGGGCCACCTGACCACCTCCCTCCGGAAGTGGGGCAAGCGGGCCCCGCGTCCCGTGCTGGCGGCGGCGGTCTTCTTCGCCCTGGCCTATGTGTTGAACCACTCAGGCAAGGGGCTGGACTGGAAGCTGGTCGTGCCCGAGCAGAACATGATCGTGGTCATCGCCAATGCCAGCGCCGCCTTCTTCCAGAAGGCCTACCCCGCGGTGGCCCCCTTCCTGGGGCTCCTGGGGGGCTTCATCAGCGGTTCCGAGGCCTCCTCCCTGGCCATGCTCACCAAGCTGCACCTGAACACCGCCGAAAAGATCGGGGCCGTGGGCCTGGTACTGGCGGCCGCCAGTGGCATCGGTGGGGGACTCGCCAGCGTCATCTCCCCCGCCAAGCTCCAGAATGCCGCCGCCGCCATCGACCGCATCGGCGAGGAATCCAAGGTGATTCCCGTGTGCTTCGTGATCTCCATTGTCATCACGGTGGTGTGCGCCCTCATGACCCTGATCTGGGCCTATTGAGGTGGCGATGCGAGCCCTCGCCCTCGCCCTCCTCACCGCCTCCCTTGCGGCCCAGGCCCCGCCCACCTTCGAGCTGAAGCCCAAGGTGGAACTGGCCTTCGAGGAACGCCTGCGGGTGGAGGACTGGGACAACATCCTCGACCACCGGGACAGCGCCCCGGACTACCGCACCCAGTGGCGGGCCCGCACCCGGCTCTGGACGACCCTGAAGTTCGGGGATCGGCTGGAGGTCTGTGCCGGGATCCTCAATGAAAGCCGCAAGATCACCCGGCCGGACATGGTGTACCACGGCCGGGAGGTGGTCTTCGAGACCCTCTACGCCGACTGGAAGTTCAACTCGGCATGGTCCCTGCGGGCCGGGCGCCAGAACCTCATGCGGGGGGAAGGCTTCATTCTCTTCGATGGCAACGCCCTGGATGGCAGCCGCTCGGCCTACTTCAATGCCGCGGACCTGGTGTGGACCTCGGGCAGGACCAAGGTGGAGTTCCTGGCCATCTCCAACCCCCTCAAGGACGCCTACCTTCCCCGCTACCAGGAAGCCCGGGATCCCAGGGAACTCCAGCGCCTCACGGAATGGGACGAGCGGGCCTATGGTGTCTACGCCACCCTGCAGGTGGCGCCCCGCACCGCCCTGGAGGCCTACGGCTTCCACAAGACGGAGACGGGCGACTACCGGCCCCTGACCCATCCGCAGTTCCAGCCGGACCGCCGGGTGGACACCCTGGGTTCCCGGGTGGTGCAGGGCCTCGGGTGGGGGCTCACCCTGTCCGCCGAGGGCGCCCTTCAGCGGGGCACCCAGGACCCCAAGCCCGGCAGCGGTGCGCCCTCGCAGGATCTCCAGGCCTGGGCGGGCTATGCCCGACTGAAGAAGGCCTTCGAGGCCCCCGGCAAGCCCAGTTTCAGTGCCGCCTTCATTGGCATGAGCGGGGATGATCCCCGTACCTCCCGCCTGGAAGGCTGGGACCCCCTCTTTGCCCGGTGGCCCAAGTACAGCGAGCTCTACATCTACAGCCTGGGACCCGAGAAGGCCACCGCCTACTGGAGCAACCTGGGCATGTGGGAGCTCGAGGCCCGCCTCACCCCCTGGAAGCCCCTGGCCCTTCGGGCCACCTGGTACCGATTGCAGGCCCTGCGCAGCATGGCCGGGCAGGGCGCCGCCTTTGGAACCGGCAAGCGCCGCGGGGACATCCTCCAGTTCCGGGCCGACCTGACCCTGGGCACCTCCTGGAAGGCCCATGGCCTGTACGAACACCTGGATCCCGGCACCTTCTACGCAGGCTCCAGCGCGGGACACTTCCTGCGCTTCGAGGTGAGCTACCTGTTCAAGCGGATTTGGTAGTCAGGAACGCGCCGGGAGCGGATCTCGGGTGGGAGCCTTGGCAGGCGCGTTCCTGGATGGGGGTACAGGGATTCGTGGGGTGAGGCGAACGGGTCGGCACGTCGATGCCCGGGGTGCGAAGGGAAGCGCATCGGCGCGGAGCGTTCGCATGCGGACAAGCTGAAGGCCGTTGATATCGCGTTGGGACCCCTTCCTTGGACAGGTGCGCGATACCGAACCAAGCCTTGGGCAAAAACCCAGACAAACCGCAATGGCTTAGGTCTCCTCACGCGCTGCCACGTGGGGGTGATCCGGGGTCTCGGAGGTTAGACGCGCAGTCCACAGAGCAGATACCCTAGTGAATGCATTCCATTTTGCCGCGGTGGCGATACGTCGAGGTTTGGAACGGAGAGGTGATGAATGGAGAAACCAAAATCTATTAATAGGGTTTATTCGAACAAGATGTCAGTTGTACGTGTTCGAGTTTTAGCTGCGCATGCTTGTGCTTACCTTGTTTCAGCGCTGTTCATGGCGTGTGGTGGTGGGAAGTCGGATGGCGGTATCATCGTAGGAAGTCAGGGCCGGAAGGTTGCAGGAAATTATGTAAATAATTATATTTCAATTTCGGGTGAGGCCTCTCGCCCTGTGGATTTGAGTAACGCTGTCATTCAAGCCTTATCTCCCAACGGTAGCGGTGGTTACACCGTGTATTCCGGAGAAGGCAAGTCGGACGGATCCTTTTACATACCAAGTGTGCCCAACGGGGAGTACCTCCTCTACGTCAAGACGGCACCCGAGTCTGTCGCGAGCATGGTTTGGACATCAGAATCTGAGGTACATCTTGGTGGTCAGGCCCTTGGCCGTGCCGACTGGAAAGCTTCAACTCAGAGCACTACCCCATTTCAAGTGAACTGGCCATCAAGCAGCGGAATTAGCGCCCTTCGCCATGAAGTGGTGGTGCCCAGCTTGGGGCGAGTGCTCTCCACCAGCACTCGGACGTCGAGTCTATGGACTTATGGTCCAGGAGCTGCGCTGATTGATGCCGCTCGGGATGCTGTGCTCGTGACACGTTTGGAAGGGCAATCCCAGCCAAATGGCGATATTGCATACCGGATAGGTGGAACCTATGCCGCTCCGCCCTTCTCACAAGTGGATGGCGCCAAGACGACCCTTAATCCCCAGTTTTCGGCGCCTGTTGGGCCAATGGACCAGATCGCTGTGAATGTGGATAGGGATGCCTTCTCCGCCATGATCCGACAATCCAGTCCCACAGCCACCCTTTCTAATCCTGAAGTACGCCTCCACGCCCATCCAGCCCCCCTGGCCGCGGGGTACCTTTCCAATTCTCCCCGGGTGTTTACCGTGACCGCCAGTTCCGGCACCGGTCGCTGGTTAGGGGGGCCCTATTCATTCCAGAACCCTTTTCCATCGAACTGGCCACTTGTTGCACAGGTATCAAACACCGCTTGGCACAGCATTGTCATTCCGGGGACTGGTCGTGAGCATATGTCCGTGGGCGTGTCCTATACCCAAATTTCGGCCCGTGAGGGCCAATCGGTAATTTCAAGTACACCGATGCTTTCAGCCGTTCGCAACCTTAGGGTTAACGACCGTTCGCTCGCTCAATACCAAGTCGGAGTCGGGACCACACCGACCCTCACGTGGGATGCTCCATCCCTAGGCAATGCCGATTCCTATTCGATCGGCATCTACCGCCTTGAGGAAGATTACGATTCAGTTGTTGCCTATTTGACACTAAGTAAAACAAAAATTACCTTGCCGCGTGATTTATTGAACTCTGGGAAATGGTATTACTTTATTATTTGGTCTGAAAAATGTTCAAATTTCGATGCTCGCTATCCATATAGAGGGCTTGGGCTTCCAAGATACATTGCCCCTTTGGTTTCTGAGCTGATACAGCCATAGTCCAAGCAACGATCCAGAATTCAACGTTGAACGTCCCTGGTCCCTGTGGAAGGTGTTTGGGGTGGGGATGGGGTCTTGCCTCGGAAGTTGAACAGAAGATGGCGGGAGCTTTCCTCATATCAGTTGAGAAGCTCGTTGCCAGAACACTCGCATGCCCTACTCGATGGGCCGATTCTCCTTGGCCCTGGCCTCAAGACCTACCAGGTCCAGCTTTCCCACCCAATGGCGCAGTTCCGCAAGGGATAGGCCCGTGGCCTGGGCCACCAGCTTGTAGCGCTTGCCCAGGAGCACCTCGTGGTGCGCGTAGTGGTGGTTTGGATCGGGCGAATCCTGGAATTCGGTCACGATCCATCGCGCACCCTCCTCGGTGACCCTGCGTTGGATGCGGCCACCCTGGAGGGCGCGTTGGCCACCCGTCTCCGCCACTTCGCTGAGAAGCTTGTCGGAGTAGCTCGCTCCCAGGGTGGTCATATCGGTGATGGAAAGACTGCGGGATCGCCGTGATCGATCGGTGGCTTGGTACTTGACGTTCACGAAGGCTCCCCTCGCGATCTGGTTCGCAGCCTCGCCGGTCTTCGCGTGGGACGTGTGCGACTTGGGGTTCCATTTGTCCCCGGTGAACACGAGCCGCGCGGAAGGGTCCTTGGGCAGGATGGAGACGACAATCGGCTGGGTGATCGCGAGGCCCTGGAGCCCGAAATGGTGGTCCTGCCCAGGGCAGGAGACGCCTTCGGCGTACACCAGGCGCCCACCATGGAGCTGGGTGGCCTCCTTGTGGGGCAGGGTGAGCACCCCTTCATCGGGTATGGTCGGGATCCCCCGGAATGGGCTCGGCACCCTTGAGGTTCGTTCGCAGCATCGCCTGGAGGCGGGTGGCGGCGTGCTTCGGGTCCACCATGGTCTGTTCGTCCGTCGGGTCCCCGAGAAAAACCTTTGGCCAATTGCGCACGGCTCCAACCAAAGGAAGGCCGTCCTGACGAAGGCATCCGGAGGCTCAGGGATTCAGGCGTGTGCGGGAGTAGCGAGTGGGTTCTTCAGAATGCTCGGACGAGTGGGCGGGATGATGACGTATCTAGGCCTGGCCGGGAGTCTGCGGTCAGAAAGGCCTTCAGCAGGGTTTCCCCCTCCTGAACGAACACGCCTGCGGTCATGGCTGCAGGTTCGCTGAACCCAGGTGCGCCGCTGGCCGCCACACCGGTGCCGGCGTAAGCAAAGGGTGGCGGCTCACCGTGGTGGCCCTTGGTGCGCACCAGGGTGGCGTGGTCCGGGGCCACCAGGATGCGGTGGTCCCCCAGTTCACGGAGCCGAGCCCACAGGGGACCCAGGATCTCGGCGTCGATGCGCTCCAGGGCTCGCACCTTCTCCTCGGCCATGCCCTGGTGGGCCGCTTCGTCCGGGGCTTCCACGTGCACCACCACCACATCGTAGGCCTCCAGGGCCTCCAGGGCGTACCGGCCCTTGGCGGCGTAGTCCGTGTCGATGTAGCCCGTGGCCCCGGGCACCCGGATGAGGTCCATGCCCATGCCCAGGGCCAGGCCCCGGATGATGTCCACGGCGGTGATGACCCCAGCCCGCAGGCCGTACTGCTCCTGGAGCCTGTTCAGGGTCATGGGGGTGCCCTGGCCCCAGAGCCAGATCTCGTTGGCCCAGGCTTCGCCCTTGGCCCGCCGTCGCACGTTCACGGGGTGGTCCGCCAGCACTTCGGCCGCCCGGGTCAGGAGGGCGCGCAGGCGTTCTCCTCCGGGCCCCTGGGGCAGGTGGGGCTCGGCCTCCTGGTCCGCGATGTCGTGGGGGGGCTGGGTGCGCACCACCAGGTCCGAGGCCCCGGACAGCAGCAGCAGGTTGCGGTACGAAACCCCCGTATGGAAGGCGCAGGTCTCCCCGGGGAAGACGGTGGCATTGAGGGCGGCAATCAGTTCCGCGGCGTCCTCCTGGGCGATGTGCCCGGC
Organism: uncultured Solibacteraceae bacterium; assembly: GCA_964589695.1. Taxonomy (GTDB): domain Bacteria; phylum Acidobacteriota; class Holophagae; order Holophagales; family Holophagaceae; genus CAZPUI01. Next base: position 7,518 of record CAZPUI010000170.1, read on the forward strand.
GGTGAAGTCCTTCATCCGCCCCTCGGCCACATGCACGAAATTGCAGCGGAGGATGAGCTCATCGGGCCGAGCCTGCACCCCCTGGGCCAGGGCCTCCATGGGGGCCCGTCCCCGGTGGTAGCGCCGCGGATCGTGGCCCAGGAGGGTCAGGGTGCCCACGTCCGTGCTGGCGCCGAAGCCCTCGGGAATGGTCACCACCCGGCCCAGGCATCCTTCCCGGGCCACGGCCTCCGTGTGGGGAATGTGGGCGGCCTCCAGGGGGGTTCGACCACCCAGCTCCGGCAAGGGTTCGTCCGAAGCGCCGTCGGGAAGGAGGATCAGGTATTTCATGTGCGGGCTCGAAGGAAGGACTTCAGGGTTTCCACGTCGGCGGGGATCTCGGTCACGTGCTGGGGCAGCTGCTCCAGGTTCTGGAAGCGTTCGGGGCAGTGGGGACTCCGGCCCAGGGCCTCCCGCAGGGTCTCCTCGAACTTGATGGGCAGGGCGGTTTCCAGGCAGACCAGCGGGATGCCCGCTTCCCGGTAGGCCTGCCCCACCTTGAGCCCATCGGCGGTGTGGGGATCCACCTCCACCCCGAAGCGCTCCCAGGCCCAGCGGATCGTGGCCAGTCGGTCCGCATGGGTGCTGCGGCCGGAGACAAAACCGTGGCAGGGGATGTGCGCATGGGCCGCCCCCAGCTCAAAGGCCTGGCCGGCTTCCACCTGGGCCCACAGGGCCCGCACCTGGGCGCTGTCCCGCCCCACCAGGTCGAACACGAAGCGCTCGAAGTTGGAGGCCCGGGGGATGTCCATGGAGGGGCTGGAGGTGGCGTGGGTCTCGGTGGCCGATCGGGGCGCATAGCGACCGGTGCGGATGCACTCGTCCAGCACATCGTTCTCGTTGGTGGCCAGGATCAGGCGATGGATGGGCAGGCCCATGGCCCGTGCCACGTGACCGGCGCAGATGTTGCCGAAGTTCCCCGAAGGCACGGCAAAGGACACGGGTTGTCCATCCTGCTCCGTGGCCGCGAAGTAGCCCTTGACGTAGTACACCACCTGGGCCAGAAGCCGGGTCCAGTTGATGCTGTTCACGGTGCCGATGCGGTGCTGGGCCTTGAACCCAGCATCGCTGGAGACCGCCTTCACCAGGGCCTGGCAGTCGTCGAAGGTGCCATCCACCGCCAAATTGAAGATATTGGGGTCCGCGAGACTGTACATTTGGGCCCGCTGGAAGGGGCTCATGCGCCCCTTGGGGGAGAGCATGAAGACCCTGATGCCCGCCTTGCCCCGCAGGGCGTACTCCGCGGCGGAACCTGTGTCCCCGGACGTGGCGCCCAGGACGTTCAGTTCCTCTCCGCTGCGGGCCAGGGCGTATTCGAAGAGGTTCCCCAGAAGCTGCAGGGCCACGTCCTTGAAGGCCAGGGTGGGACCCTGGGAGAGGCCCAGGATATGGAAGCCCGGCTCCAGGGTGCGCAGGGGGGTGATCTCGGCGCTACCGAACACCTCGGCCGTGTAGGTCCGCTGGACCTGGGCGCGCAGGTCCTCCTCGGGAATGTCCGTGGCGTAGAGGCGCAGGATCTCGAAGGCCAGGTCGGCGTAGGCCAGACCGCGCCACCGGCTCAATTCCGCGGGGCCGATGCGGGGATAGGACTCGGGCATCCAGAGGCCCCCGTCGGGCGCCAATCCCCCCAAAAGGGTGGCCATGAAGGGAACAGGGGCACAGCCGCCGCGGGTGCTGAGGTACTGCATGGTGGGATCCTCCCTCGTGGTACCGAGCCTACCGGGCAGGGTGCGCGGGGGAACCGCCCAGAAGGTGCGGAATGGTGGGTGGGCCTGGTCACTCTGGCAGGTGGACCTGCCAGAATGTCCACCCATCAGCCCCCTCGATCTGGACCTCCTCGACCTTCGAACTCTGGAGTAGCTTCTCCAGGACGCACGCCTGCCCATTGCCACCCTGGCCCAGAGGGTCCATCTCTCCCGGCATGCCGTG
>CAZPUI010000171.1:0-9468 GCA_964589695.1 uncultured Solibacteraceae bacterium
CCGGGCTGCGGAACTCTTTGATCCTTCCACGGGCACCTTCGCCCCCCTGGGCCCGATGAACCTGGGTCGATTCACCTTCACCGCCACCGCCTTGACGGGCGGCAAGATCCTCATTGCAGGGGGCATGGGTCAACTGGACGTCATCACAGCCACCGCCGAACTCTTTGATCCCGCCACCTCCACCTTCACCCCCACGGGCTCCCTGACAGCCCCCCGCTGCCAGCAGGGAGCCTGCCGCCTTTCGGATGGCAGGGTGCTGCTGGCCGGAGGCATTTCGGGGGGTTCCTACCTCGCCACAGCCGAGATCTACAATCCCGCCACAGGAACCTTTGCCCCCACGGGAAGCCTTATCCAGGCCCGGGCCTACGCCCCCCTGGTGCTCCTCCCCGGAGGCTCGGCCCTGATCGTGGGTGGGTCCGGAAACGTGGCGCTCACCCAGAGCCGAAGCACTGCGGAGCGCTTCGATCCAGGGTCTTCGACCTGGATTCAGGCGGGCACCCTGGTGGAACCCCGCTACAACACGCAGGCCATCGTGCTTCCCTCGGGACCCAAGGCTGGCAAGGTCTTCATCTCCGGGGGCTGGTCAGCCTCGGGCGTGGCCAGTCGCAGCGCCGAGATCTACTGAGCCCTTGCGCAACGCAAAGCCTTCCCAGGGGCCGCGGAAGCACAACCTGGACGGCACAGGTCATCCTTGCGCGGCTCCCGGCTCCACAAAGTCCAATTAAGCCTTCTCCACCCACACCTGCACGACCTGCAAACAGCACTCCACGCTGGCGGCCATCCACTCCAGGCTCACCCACTCGTGAACGCTGTGGTAGCTCTGGGCGCCCCCGAAGAGGTTGGGGGTGAGAAGACCCATGAACGAAAGGCGGGAGCCATCCGTGCCTCCCCGAATGGCACGGCGCAGGGGGGCAATGCCCTGGCGGGTGACGGCCTCCAGCGCGTACTCCACCACCTTGGGGTCCTTGGCGATGGCGTACGACATGTTGCGGTAGCTGGGCTTGATGGCCACGGTGATGGCAGCGCCGGGGAACTCCCGTCCCACATCGTCCACCACCTTCTGGAGCACGGCCTCCCGCTCCGCCAGTTCTTCTTCGGTGAAGGCCCGCACCAGAAGCTTGAGCTCGGCACGGGTGACATCCCCTGTCAAGGCATGGGGATGAAGGTAGGGCTCCCGGCCTTCCGTGGTTTCCGGCAGGCGGTCCTTGGGCAGGCGGTCCACGATGGCGCTGGCCACCCGCACGGCGTTGATCATCTTGCCCTTGGCGTAGCCGGGATGGACATCGTGACCCGTGATGCACACCACCGCGCTGTCGGCACAGAAGGTTTCGTCCTCCACCTCCCCCAGGTCCGAGCCGTCCACGGTGTAGGCGTACTGGGCCCCGAAGGCCGCCACATCGAAATGCTCCGTGCCCCTGCCCACCTCCTCGTCCGTGGTGAAGCCGATGCGCAGGGTCCCGTGGAGGACCTCGGGATGGGACCGCAGGTGATCCACCATCGTAAGGATCACGGCAATGCCCGCCTTGTCATCCGCCCCCAGGAGGGTGGTGCCATCCGACGTGATGACGGTGTGACCAATGACATTGTTCAGGTTGGGGTTGGTGGCCAGGGGAATGGGCCGGGCCGGCAAACCCGGCAGAGGAATGTCGCCGCCCTGGTAGTTGGGGAGCACCTGGGGCTTGACCCCTCCACCCGGTGTGGAAGGGTACGTGTCCAAATGCGCAAGGAAACCCAAGGTGGGCACCGGCCCGTGCCCCTCGGGCAGGTTGCTGGGCACGGTGGCGGTGACGTAGCCCCATGCATCCATGGCCGCATCCCCACACCCCAGCTCCTGCAGTTCTTGCACCAGCAGGCGGGCCAAGTCTTTCTGCTTCTCCGTGGAGGGACTGCAGGTTGCATTCTCGTCCGCCTGGGTGTCCACCTGCACATAGCGGAGAAAGCGCTCCAGCAGGGCGTTCTTTTCCTGGGGCTCAAGGGCGAATAGGGACATACAGGCTCCATGGGTTTGGGAGCAGTATGCCGGGAATCGATGGGAATGGGATCCGGATGCTAGTGGGGTCCACCCGCGGGAAGGATCCAGGGCCAGGGTCCTACCGAAGGGCCTCCACTTCCTCCACCGTCCGGGGCCGGGGTTTACCCAGGATGCGGTGCCCTTCGGGGGTGACCAGCAGGTCCTCCTCGATGCGGATGCCGCCAAAGTCGACGTAGGTCTCAAGCCGCTCGTAGTTGATGAAGTCCAGGAAGCGTCCCTCGGCCTTCCACCGGCGGATCAGCTCGGGGATGAAGTAGATCCCCGGCTCCACGGTCATCACAAAGCCGGGTTGCAGGGGACGGGCCAGGCGCAGGCTCTTCAGCCCGAACATCGTGCTCTTGGGCTGGCCCTCGTAGCCCACCCAGACCTCGCCCAGGTTCTCCATATCATGGACATCCAGGCCCATCATGTGGCCCAGGCCGCACTGGAAGAACATGGCATGGGCCCCCTGGGCCACGGCCTCATCCAGGTCCCCCTTCATGAGGTCCAGCCCCTTGAGACCCTCCGCCAGGGTGCGGCAGGCCAGCAGGTGGATCTCCCGGAAGGGGCGGCCGGGCTTCACGGCCGCCACGGCCGCCAGATGGGCGTTCAGCACCACCTGGTAGACCTCCTTCTGGCGGTTGGTGAAGGTGCGGCCCACGGGGAAGGTGCTGGTGAGGTCACCGGCGTAGCCCATGGCCGTCTCGGCGCCGCAGTCCAGCAGGAAGAGGCGGCCCTCCTCCAGGGTGTTGCCGTGGTAGTGGTTGTGGAGGGTCTCCCCGTGGATGGTAGCGATGACGGGGAAGGAGAGACCACCCCCGGCGGCCAGCGCGATTTCCGTGACCTTGGCGGCGAGCTCGCTCTCCCGCATGCCGGGCCGGGCCAGTTTCATGGCGGTGACATGCATGTCCACGGAGGTGTCCACGGCCTTTTCGATCTCCGCGATCTCCTCGGCACTTTTGAAAACCCTCATCTCCACCACGGCCCGGATGAAGTCCACGCTGGCGGTGCTGGCCACCCGCTCCAGGCTGAGGCCCAGCAATTCCATAAGCTTCAGCCGATGCTCGCCCCGGTAGGGGGGCAGGAAGCGTACGGGCCTTCCCTGGGCCTGGGCCCTGCGCAGCACCTCTACCAGGGCGGCGGCGGGGGCCGTGTCCTGGACGCCCGCCGCGGCGGCAAGCTCGGCCACCGTGGGCTGGGGGCCGGTCCAGACGATGGCATCGATGCTCAGATCATCCCCGAACACCGTGGTCCGCCCCTCGTCCAGATCCATCACCGCGGCCAGGGCGGGCTGGTTGATGCCGAAGAAATACAGCCAGGTGCTGTCCTGCCGGAAATGGTAGGTGTTGTCCGTGTAGTTCATCGAGCTTTCGTCATTGCCCAGGAAGAGCAGCAGTCCCTTCCCCAGGGCTCCCGCCAGCCGGCCCCGACGTTCCGTATAGGTCTGCGCTGCGAACATCCCACCCTCCTGCAAGGCCATCAAGGCGCGTTTAAAGATATATCAGATTCCAGCAACCACAATTTGTGAATGCCTTCGGATTCGGCAGCCGTCGGGAACGGGGGTCGAGGGGCGACCCTGGACTTCATTCCGCCGTCCTCAAGGGCGGCGGCCGCAGAAAAACCTCCTTCGAATCCCACCTCAGGTTCTGCGCCACCCCTTGGCGTCCCATGTGGTGGAAGTGCTCGTATCGGCTCTGGTCAAACAGCCTGATATTCGCACCGTGGCCCTCCCAGGCCTGCCAGGCGCGCTGGAAGGCTCGAAGGTCCGCAGGATCCGAAAGCACCACCTCGATGGCGGTCTCCGGCATCTGGGAGGCCAGATGGAAGAGGCGCTGCAGGCGTGCCCCGGGATCGGCCGAGGCCTCCTTGGCGCTGCGGGCCAGCTGGTGCCAGTCCTTGCGGCTGATGGTCCTGAAATACTGGGTCATGTCCTGCATGAGCCTGGAGCTGAGCTTGCCCTCGGTGTAGGCCTTGAGCACCCGGCTCACGAATCCCGCATAGGCCATCTGGTGGCGATCATGGTCCAGGGCCTCGGTTTCCTCGTAGGAGGAGGTGATGCGGCTGGTGATGAAGCAGGAATCCCGGGTGACATTGATCTCCGAGAGGATCAGCCGCGACACGGATCCGGATCCCAGGTGCTCCATCACATCCACCAGCAGATCGCTGCCGTAGGAGAACCCATAGAGGACCAGGGAGCCAAGGCCCCTCGCCTGGACCATGGTGTGGAGGAACGTGCAGATCCGTTCCGCCTGCTGCGCCATGGTCAACACCGGTTGGGCCAATCGGTTCAGTTCATCCTCGAACCCGGGCGTGGTGAGGGCCACATGGAGCCCCTGGGCATAGGGATGCTTCGCCAGGGTGAGGGGCTGGAACAGGCTCTCCAGGGCACCCCGGAAGTCCTCGCAATCCAGACCGATGCCATTGACCAGGAAGACCCCCACCCTGGAGTCGCTGGGGCCCTCGCCCCCTGGCCGCCCCTCGATGAATCCGAGGTGGGTCACGGGGCAGGTCCCTGGGGTGAGCAGTCGGCTCTCCATGGGGCCATTGTGAACCATTCCAGGGTTCCGCCACACCAGCCCCCCGCGGTGATAGCCTCTTGTCATGCCCTTCCTTTGAGCCTCGCACCGTCGAAGCCCTCATCCCATTCCCCAAGGAGACTCTGGTGACCTACCAACTCGATACCCTCGAACCCAAGCTGCTTTGGGACTTCTTCTCCGAACTCTCCAAGATCCCCCGTGGTTCCAAGCAGGAAGCCGCCGCCGCCCAGTGGGTGGCCGACCAGGGCCGGGCCCTCGGCCTCGAAGTCATCCAGGACGCGGTGGGCAACGTCGTCATCCGCAAGCCCGCCACCCCGGGTTACGAGAACCGTCCGGGCTTCGTGCTCCAGGCCCATGTGGACATGGTGTGCGAGAAGAACGAGGACACGGTCCATGATTTCGAGAAGGATCCCATTCGCCTTCAGATCAAGGGCGACCACCTCTATGCCACGGGCACCACCCTGGGGGCCGACAACGGAATCGGGGTCTGCGCGGGCTTGGCCGTGCTGGCCTCCAAGGACCTGGCCCATCCCATGGTGGAAGTGCTGGTCACCATCGATGAGGAAATGGGGCTGAACGGGGCCAACAACCTCCAGGGCGGCATCCTCAAGGGCACCCGCCTGGTGAACCTGGACAGCGAGGAGGAGGGCTACCTGACCATCGGCTGCGCCGGAGGCATCGACACCGTCGCCACCCGCAAGGCTACCTGGAAGGCTCCCGGTGCCGGCGCCGCAGGTTTCCGCATCAAGGCCTCGGGCCTCCGGGGTGGCCACAGCGGCATCGATATCAACAGCAGTCGCGGCAATGCCATCCGCATCCTGGCCCGCCTTCTCTACCGCCTGCGGGCCGAAATGGAAATCGGCATTGCCCACCTCAAGGGCGGCAACAAGCGCAATGCCATCCCCAGGGAGTGCACGGCCGTCGTGACGGTGGCCGATGAGGCCAAGCTCCGGGCCATCGTGGCCCGCATCGAGGAGGAAACCCGCATCGCCATTGGCAGCTTCGACCCTGGTCTCACCATCACGGTGGAACCGGTGGACCTGCCCGCCGAGGTGCTCTCCGAGGCCGATGCCAAGGTGGTGGTGAACACCCTCTTCACCATGTTCCACGGCGTGGGGGCCATGAGTTCCGCCATCCCCGGCCTGGTCCAGACCTCCACCAACCTGGGGGTGGTGGACACCAAGGAGGGCGCCGTGGTCTTCAATATGCTGCACCGTTCCTCCATTGATTCCAGCAAGGCCGCCCTGGTGGATCGGGTCACGGCCCACCTGGACCTGGCAGGCTTCGACGTGGAACACGTGGGCGGCTATCCCGGCTGGCGCCCGGAGCCCGGCAGTGACCTGGTGAAGCTCGTGGATCAGGTCCACCAGGACACCTTCGGCAAGCCCCTGAAGATCGTGGCCATTCATGCCGGCCTGGAATGCGGCATCATCGGCGAAAAGTACCCCGGCATGGAGATGGTCTCCATCGGCCCCGACATGTGGGATGTCCATACCCCCCAGGAACACGTGAGCATCCCCTCCGTGGCCAATTTCTGGACCTTCGTGAAGGCCATCCTGGCCAAGGGCTGAGGATGAAGGTCCTGGCCAATCGCCATGGGTAAGTTGGCCAGGACCCTGACCGTCCATGTCCAGTAAGGGCCCCACGGGGCCCTTTTTTTGCAAGACTTGGGTTTCCCTGGGGAAGGGCCGATAGACACCTTCGCCAGGACCTTCATGCCATCGTTCACCTTGACCAAACCCCGCTGGCCAGGCTTCAGGAGTCTGGGGGGACGGCTTGTGGTGGCCCTTTCGGTGCCCCTCCTGATGGTGATCCTGGCGGCCTGGGGGGCCATCTACCTGCATTTTCGCCCCAGGATCGTCGAGCAGGTGAGCCGCCAGCAGCTGGGGCTCGTGGATTCCGTGGCCCTGGGCATCGAGCAGCAACTCCAGGATGCCACCCGGGCCCTGGAGGCGGTGGCCTTGGGAATGCCCTCGGACCAGGAACGCACACCCTCCCGGGTCCAGGCCTACCTGAACCAGCAGCACGCCCTTCGGTCCCTGTTCGGCTATGGGCTCGTGCACCTCGATGCCCAGGGCAAGGTGGTGGCGGAGAGCCCCCTGCCACCGGGGCCCTCTCGCACCGGGGTGGACCTTTCCTTCCGGCCTTACTTCCAGGCCGCCCGCCAGACCAAGTCAGCCCTGGTGAGCGATCCCTACGTGTCCTCGCGCACCCCCTTCCACCCAGCCATCCTGGTGGTCGTCCCACTTCTGGATGCAGGTGGTGGGTTCCAGGGCATTCTGGGGGGCCAGTTGGACCTCCTGGACACCAAGGGCTTCCTGCCCCGGATCCTGGAGCTCAAGGTGGGGAGCGGAGGCTACCTTTTTCTGTTCGGCCACGATCGCACCATGATCCTCCATCCGGAGCGCAACCGGATCCTTCAGCAGGATGTGCGCCCAGGCGTGAATCGCCTCTTCGACAAGGCCATCCAGGGCTGGGAAGGCGCAGGGGAGACGGTCAACAGCCAAGGAAGAACGTTCATCTCCGCCTTCCGAAAGGTCAAGGGCACCCCCTGGATCCTGGCCGCAAACTACCCCGCAGAAGAGGCCTTTGCACCCCTCCGCAGATTCCGGGCCCCCTTCCTGCTCACCCTTGCCATGGCCACGGTCCTGCTCTGCCTCGTGGTCTGGCAGGTGACCGCCCACGCCACCAAGGACCTCAAGCGTCTGACGGAGTTGGCCTCCCGTGAGGATTTCGATACCCGTGAGCTTCCGGACCTCGGCCTCGGGGGCAGGGATGAGGTGGCAGTGCTTTCCTCCGCGCTGCTCCTGCTGCGGGCGAGGGTCCACACCCACACCCAGGCACTGGAAACGGCCAATGCGGACCTTCACCAGGCCCTGATCCGGGCCGACGCCGCCCACAAGGCCAAGATCGAGTTCCTGGCCAACCTCAGCCACGACGTCCGCACCACCACGAACGCGGTGCTGTTCATGGTCTCCTCCCTCCAGGACCCGCCCCTGGGCGCGCCGCAGCAGGAGTACGTCAGCACCCTGCAGCAGCAGGCCCAAACCCTCTTCACCCTGCTGAACACCATCCTGGATTTCTCCAAGCTGGAGGCAGGGCAAGTCCGCCTGGAGCTCCTGAATTTCGACCTAAGACTCACCCTCGCGGACCTGACCACCCAATGGAAGCTGGCCACTACGGCCAAGGGCCTGGAGTTCGACTTCCAGATCGATCCCGAGGTTCCCTCCAACCTCCGGGGTGATCCCACCCGAATCCGCCAAATTCTGTCCAACCTTGTGGGGAATGCCCTCAAGTTCACCGAGCGGGGCCGGATCAGCGTCCTGGTCCAGACCGCACCAGTGGCGGAGCCCCAGGTGCGCCTCGCCTTCGTGGTTCGGGACACTGGACCGGGCATCCCTCCCGAACGAATGGAGTCTCTGTTCCAACCCTTCGACCAGGGGGAACCCGCCACCACCCGAAGGCACGGGGGGCTGGGCCTGGGCCTCTCCCTGTCCCGCCAGCTGGCCCGCATGATGGAGGGGGACCTGGTGGGAACCAGCGCCGTGGGCACAGGTTCGACCTTCACCTTCACCGCGACCCTCTCCCGGGCGAACCCATTTGATCACCCCATCCCTGAAGACCGCATGGACCTTCAGGACCTTCGGGTCTTGGTGGTGGACGATGACCCGCTCCAAATCCGGGTCATTTCCCAGATCCTGCTAGGGGTAGGCTGCAGACCCACCACCTGTCAGGACCCCTTTGCGGCCCTACCTTTGCTCCTCCATGCCGTGGCGGAAGGCCACCCCTTCCGGTTCGCCCTCCTGGATCTCCGTATGCCAGGCCGGACCGGGGACGAGTTGGGACGCGCCCTGCGGGCCCAGCCGGAATTGGCGGACCTCCAGTTGATCCTCATCACGGCGGATACCCAGCCGGGGGATGCGGCGCGCATGGAGGCCGCAGGGTTTTCAGCCTACCTTTCCAAGCCACTGTCCGAGGCGGACCTGGTGGACTGCCTGCGCATGGTGGCGGCCAATTCCATGGATGGAGGCCTGATCACCCGGCATACCCTTGCAGAATCCCGGAAGCGGCGCTTCCGCATCCTGGTGGCCGACGATATCGCCACCAATCGGAAGGTGATTCTGAAGATCCTGGACAACCTGGGCTACACCACGGAGAGTGCCGCGGACGGAGCCGAGGCCGTGGCCCTGTTCCGCAAGACGCCCTTCGACCTGATCCTCATGGATATCCGCATGCCAGGCATGGATGGCTACGACGCCACCCGTGCCATCCGCGCCTGCGGTCCCGAGGGCGCTCGGGTTCCCATCATCGCCGTCACCGCCCATGACATGAAGGATGACCGGGAGCACTGCCTCGCCGCAGGCATGGACGACTACCTCACCAAGCCCATTCACGGCGCGGAACTGGCCTCCGCCGTGACCCGATGGCTGGAGGCGGGCGCACACCGAGAGTCGTGAAGGGCCCAAGTCCGCCTTGACGCTTGCGGCACCAGGGCGGGACCATGCCTAGATCCACCCTGGACATGCGCCCAGCGGGAACCGCACCAAGACTGTGTGAGACGCCCATGATCGAACGCTTCGACTACGCCAGCGCCGGCCTGATTTCAGGGCTGGAGGTCCACCAACAGCTCTTCACGAGCCACAAGCTGTTCTGCCATTGCCCCGCAGGCCTATACACCGAGACCCACGATGGCGAGGTGCTGCGCCACATGCGACCCACCCTTTCGGAGCTGGGGGAGTACGACGGCACGGCCCTCATGGAATTCAAGACGAAGAAGGACATCGTCTACCTGCTGAACCACAAGAACGTCTGCACCTACGAGATGGATGACACGCCACCCTTCCTGGTGAACCAGGAGGCCATCGATGTGGCCATCGAACTCTGCCTCACGATGAACATGGACATCATCGACGAGGTCCA
>CAZPUI010000172.1:0-9436 GCA_964589695.1 uncultured Solibacteraceae bacterium
TCCGGCAGCCCGGTCATGGAATGACCCAGTTCATGGGCGATGACCCCCATGGGGTGCTGGCGGTCCGCGCTGTTGAGCTCGCCATTCATGGCCCAGTTCCGGACGTATTTGGTGCCAGCCGTGAGTCCAGGGGTGCCCCCCCAGGCATGGGCCCACAGGTTGGGGCTCTTGGAGCTACCGGAGTTCTCATACCCTGCGGCGATGAAATAGATGCAGGCCTCTTCCTTGCGGATGGCACCGTCCCCATTGGTGTCCAGGGCGGCAAAATTCACGAAGGGGGCGGCCTGGGCCAGGGCAAGGTTCAACCAGGCCGTTTCCGCGGCGTAGGTGTTGTCCTTGCCGTAATTCGGATGATTGGCGCCGATGGTAACAGACACGATGCCCTGGGGGGATCCGGGCTGGGTGTGGGGCACCGGCTGGACATCCAGGAGGCCGAAGGAATTGTCGGCGTAGTATTGGCGCACGGACTTGGCACCACCCCCGGTCTGGAAGATGGTGCTGTTCCAGCTGGCGGGGGTTGTCTGGAGGGCACGGTCGGCAAAGGCCACCAGGACGATGAGGAGCTTCCGGGTGCCCGAAACCGGGGGCGCCGTCAGGGCGTCTGAAGCCCCGAGGCCCTTGGGACCCGCCGCGAGGCGGTCCAGCCGGTCCTGGTGGAGGAGGGCGGCGGAAGCCTGCGCACCGGGAAGGGCCCGGTCGGGGCGAAGGGGCTTCTTCCAGGCCTCGGGGGGCCGGGACTGGGGGAGGGGCAGGGCCTCCGGTGGAACGGGGTGGCCCTCGGTCAACTCCTTGCGGGCATATTCCCAGTACCCACTGAACTCGTTCCTCACGATGGAGTAGCCCTCATGGGTCTCCACCCAGGCCTGGAACTCATCCCCCCGGATGCGGGCCATGAGCACGGCGCCATTGGGCTGGGTAAGCCGGATGGGATCGGGGGAGGCGGGACCAGCTTGAGTCAGGTTTCCCAGGACCAGGGCCCCGAGTCCTAGCAACAGATGCTGCAGGCGACGGCTCAGACTTGGACAGGCACGGGTGCGGCGCTCCATGGAATCTCCCTGCGGTGCACACCCTTCTCCCCGGGAAGAAACCCTGGGGCGAGTACCTGGACCGGGGGGTGACCAGGCGGGGGAGCTCCGTCGGTGGATTGTAGCTTCCATGCGGGGATGTGACGAGGGCAGACCTGGATTCAGGACCACAAGGAACCTCGACGCGACCCCTTGTTCCGTGGGTGGCCACCCGAGCCGACCCTCCTGGTGCACGGTTTTTACCCATCGTTTTTTGGCAGCTTCTGCAAGCCCCGGTCTTGATTCCCGCCTCGAAGTAATGTGGGAAGGGCCCGGTTGGACGTTTCCCCTCCGTGGAGGGGCTTGACTCCAGGGAATGAAACCGGTTACACCCTGGGGGGAGCTTCCTTTGAATCCATCGCCTGAGCCTCCAACACCCACCCTGGCGCGGCGCACCTTCGGGTGCCTCCCAGGGGGGCGCCCCGTGGATCGCTTCATCCTGGACAGTGGGCAGGGGCTGAGGGTGGAACTCATGTCCCTGGGAGGCAAGGTCCTCTCCCTGCAGACCCCGGACCGATGGGGCCGGATGGCGGAACTGGTGCTGGGCTGCGACAGCCTGGAGGACTGGATTGCGGGGCATCCCTACTTCGGGGCCCTCATCGGACGCTATGCCAACCGCATTGCGGGAGGACGCTTCGACCTCGAAGGCCGCACCTGGCGGCTGCCCACCCAGGAGGGAGGCCACACCCTCCACGGAGGGCGGGGATTCCACCAGGTGCTCTGGGAGGCCGAAGGCGTGCTGGACGCCCAGGGCGCGGCGGTGGTGCTCCAGTACCTCTCCCCCCATTTGGAGGAAGGCTTCCCCGGCAACCTCGGCGTGCGTGCCACCTACAGGGTCCGTTCGGACAATGTGCTGGAGTTGGACTGGGAGGCGCACACGGATGACCCCACCCACCTGAACGTGACCCAGCACAGCTACTTCAACCTGAAGGGCGCCGGGGACATCCTGGACCACCGCCTGACCCTGCCCGCGGACCACTATTTGCCCGTGGACCCCACCCTCATTCCCACGGGAGAGCTGCGATCCGTGGCGGGGACCCCCTTCGATTTCCGCACGGCCCAGACCCTGGGGGCACGCCTCCAAGACCCCGACCCCCAGCTTGGGATGGCCCGGGGCTACGACCACACCTTCGTGGTGGAGGGCCAGGGCCTGCGCCTTCTGGCCACGGTGGAGGAACCTGTTTCCGGCCGCTGGATGGAGATCCGCAGCACCGAACCGGGGCTCCAGCTCTACACGGGGAACTTCCTGAATGATCGCGGTCGGGCAGGAGCCCACCACGGCCCCCGGAGCGCCTTCTGTCTGGAACCCCAGCATTACCCCGACACTCCAAACCAGCCGACCTTCCCCAGCACTGTCCTGTGTCCCGGAGAGGTTTTCCGGAGCCGAACCGAGTACCGATTCGGGACGGAATGAGTCTTCGGGCTGCAGGACGGGCATGGAGTCGAAGCCAGAGTGACTTTCACGAACGGATTTGGGGGATCCCATCAGCCGGTCGAGTCGACGGATTTCGATGATGCTTGACAGAATATATTGATTCGTTTAGCCTCCTTTTCAAATACTCCAAGGAGGCACCATGTTTGTTCAACTTATTCCTGTCCCATCCGTTTATCTCGAGGCGGTCCTAGGTGGCGGAGCCACGCAACCCCCCTCGCCCGCACCCGAGCCCATTGAAAAGAAGGAAGAGTAGGATTTGGTGGCACATGTCCTTCCTGGCTTGCTGGGTGGATGTGCCTTGATCGTTTATGCCATGAAGATGAAGTTCAAGGGTGCTCGGTTTGGGTTGACCTTGAGGATGTGATGGCTTGTTCAGGATGCGGCACGGGTTGGACCCATTCGTGCCGCATTATTTTTTTTATTCATGATGTCGGTAGAAGGGGTGGCTCCAACCAACGGGATTGGCCCGGGAATGGCCACCGAGGGGCATCCCGCGGCGGCTCAGCCGTGATCAGGGCTTTCCGGGGCCCAGAAGGGCCGACACCAGCAGGGCCGCCACCCGGTCGGCGCCGGTGCGGGTGGGGTGGGTGAAGTCGCCGGTCATGAGCCGCGGGCTGGTGCGGTACCAGCGTCCGGCGGCGCCCTCCCCACCCATGGCCGCCTGGGTGTCGAAGTAGGCGATCCCCAGTTCCCGGGCCACGGAGCGCTGGGCATCGATGATCCGCAGAAGGTTGGGAAGGGTGCCAATCTGGCCGGGGCCTGTGCGCTCACCGCGGTCCATGGGACCCATCATGAGGATGGAGGCCTGGGGCAGGGCCTCCCGGATGCGGCGCACCACCTCCCGGTAGTGCTGGCGGTAGCCGACGTTGGGCAGGTTCACGTAGCCCGCCTCGTTGGTGCCGTAGGCCAGGATCACGAGGTCGGGTCTGCGCAGGGTCAAGGCCTGCTTCCAGTGCTCCGCGGGGATGGCCGCCAGGTGCTGAATGGCCCCGCCGTTGGCTCCCAGGGAATCCAGCACCACGCCGGGCAGACCCCGCTCCAGCACCGCCCCGAAGAGCAGCACTTCCCCATCGCCCTTGGCCTGGAGGCGGAGGCCCCCCGATCCTTCGGGCAGGGAAAGGGTTTTCAGGGCCGGACCCCCGGATCCCTTGGTATCCACCTCACCCACCAGGTCCGTGCCCTGGAAGACCTGGACATGGCCCCCGCGTTCCAGGGGAAGGTAGTGCAGTTCCACGTGGGGATAGGTGCGTCCCTTCCAGGGCTTGAGCCGGGTTTCGGCCTTCCCGGAGCTTCCGAAGGCTTGGCCCGCCAGGCCATAGGCGTGGTCCGACCGCGGGTTCAGGCCTGTGCCGAAGGCCCGCCAGCCCTTGCCTTCCAGGTCCAGACCCAGGTGGCCATACCACTCCCAGGGCCGACCCACCAGGATCCAGCCGTGTCCCCCGTCGCCGTAGGCCTCCTGGAGCCGGGCCCGGGCCTCGCCCGTGATGAGGTCCCCGGTGTTGGGGCTGTCCCCGAAGTGGCAGATGCGCACCGTGTCCTGGCCGGCCTTGGCCCGGGCCAGGGCCTCCCGGAAGGTGTCCAGGGTCTCCCCGGCCTCCAGGAACGAGGGGGCCAGGGCCTCCCGCTCGGGTCCCCAGACCTCCGCCATGGCCAGGCTCGCCATGGCCTCTTCCTTGGTGGGTTGGACATGGGAGGGGAGGCCCGCCGAGGGCACCATCACGCTTGGCTTGGGAGCTTCCAGGCGCACCCAGAGGGGGGCCTGGCTGCGGCCCGTCAGGGGATCGGCCAAGGTTCGGGCCAGGACCTGGAAGGCCGGGGGGCGGAAGCGCTGGAGGCTCGGAAGGGCCCAGGTGGCGGCCCAGGCCAGGGTGAAGACCGAGAAGGTGATCCAAGGACTGCGGCCCATGTCTGACGACGCCACGAGGGGGGACTTCGCGAGTCCCTCGTGAGCAGGCGGTCCCCCCTCGTTCATGTTAAAACCCCTGGTAGATGAAGGTGGCCACCTTGGACCCCGCCGCGAGGCGCACCAGCAGGCCCACCAGGACGCAGCAGGCCCCCTGGGCGAGGCCGGGCAATTGGACGAAACGGTCTCGGATTCGGGGGAGCCAGGTCTCGGGGCAGGTCTGTAGCAGGATTGCGGCCAGGGCAATGGCCAGGGCCGGCAGGGGGATATTGCCCGCCCCCAGAGTGCCCTCCAGGAGCCTTGTGCCGATCTGGCGCACCACCTCCAGGCCATCCGCCCGGAAGAAGACCCAGGCCACCAGCACGATGTGGAAGGTGAGGAGGCCCCGAAGCAGGCGGACGGGCAGGGGCTTGGGCGTGGGGCGGCGCCCACCCTCCAGGAGCCGCTCCAGGGCCAGACCCACCCCGTGGATGAGGCCCCAGGCCAGGAAGCACCAGGAGGCCCCATGCCAGATCCCCCCCAGGATGAAGGTGGCCAAGATGGCGGCGGAGGGGCCGAACCGACGGCGCTTGCCGGGAATGCTGAAGTAGACGTGGTTCATCAGCCAGTCGCTGAAGCTGATGTGCCAGCGCTTCCAGAACTCCGCCAGGCTGGTGGCGCGGTAGGGGCTCTTGAAATTGTCCTTAAGCTGGAAGCCCAGGAGCAGGGCGGCGCCGATGGCAATGTCGCTGTAGCCGCTGAAATCGCAGTAGATCTGCGCGGCATAGGCGTAGAGACCGGCGGCGATTTCCAGGCTGCTGAAGAAGAGGGGTTGCTCGAAGACCCGGTCCACCAGGTTCACCGCCAGGTGGTCCGCCACCACCACCTTCTTGAGGAAGCCCAGGGCGAGGAGGAAGAAGGCCCGGCCCGCCAGGTCGGGGTCCATGATTCGGAAAGGCTTGTCGAAGGCCGGGAGCAGGGTGGCCCCCCGGGTGATGGGTCCCGCCAGGAGCGTGGGAAAGAAGCTCACGAAGGCCAGGTAGTTCAAGAAGCTTGGGGCCGGGGTCTGGTCCTCGCGGTAGACCTCCAGCACGAAGCCCAGGCTCTGGAAGGTGTAGAAGCTGATGCCCGTCATGAAGAGCAGGCGGAAGGTGGGATGGAGGGCCAGGCCTGCCAGGTTGAGGCCCGCCAGGAGGGGATCGTAGTATTTGAAGGCCGCCAGGAGGCCCAGGTCCACAACCAGGGATACCCCCAGGAGCAGGCGCCTGCGTCCCTTGGCCGAGGTTCGGCCCAGGGCTCGGCTCACCCGGTAATCCGTGAAGGCCGTCACCAGGAGCGGGGCCAGATACCAAGGGTTCCAGGAGGCATAGAAGGCCAGGCTGGCCACCACCAGGAGGCCCACCGGCGACCGGCGGCCCCCCCTGGAAGCGAGGGTCAGCACCAGGATCACCAGGCCAAGAAAGATCAGGAACGGGGCATCGGCAAGGTTCAACGCGGGCTCCGGGAATCCAGGTAGGCACGCAGGAGGGCCTCGCACAGGAGGTCTCCCAGTCGCTCGTAACCTGGGCGGGAGAGGTGCACCAGGTCCCGCTGGACCCATCCGGCCTTCCGCCATTTCTGGATGGAGCCCGCGCCACCCATGGCCACCCGGGCGTCCCAGAAAGCGGCACCCGCCTCGTGGGCGGCCTCCCGCAGGGCGTCCCGCACGGGCCCTTGGGCCGCCTTGAGGGCGGCGGCGCCCCGTCTGCGGCGGCTGGCCTGGTCTGGGGGGCCGACCACCAGGATGGGCGCGTCACCGGCCTCCTTGCGCATCTGGGCCAGGAGCGTCGCAGTCTCGGTGCGGAGGGCCGCGGGATCCAGGCTGCTCCGCCGGGCTTCGTTGGTGCCGTAGGCGAAGATCATCAGGGCGGGGCGGGCCTGGACCAGGAGCTGGGCCCTCAGGGCCGCATCCCAGCGTGCCAGGTCCACCAGTTGGCCGCCATTGAGTCCCAGCTCGTGCAGCCGAACGCCGGTGGAGGTTCCTGCCAGGTCCAGGCCCAGGAGGGTGGCGGGGGGGGCCAGGCTGATGGCCAGTCCGGGGGCGGGCTCGGGCGTCGAGAACCGGAAGGTCCGCAGGGTGCCTGAAGGGAGTTCGGTCGTCGTTACCAATTCCGGATTGGGAGGCTGAACCTCGGTGCCCGGGATCTCCACCCGCAGCTCCGGTGCCTCCGGCCCGCCCAGCACCGTGAGGGTGGCCTCCCGGAAGGGGGCGCTCACCAGCCATGCTTCCCCGGGGGGGATGTCGGGGCTGGTGCCCGGCAGGCCCACCTTACCCGGGGTCTCCTCCCGCCGGAGGCAGTCCCCGGTCCAGGTCTTGGGGGCGGGGTGACGGAGTCCTGGATGGGGATGGCCGCGCCAGGGCAGGCCCGGAAGCAGAAGGCCGGGTCCACCATCCCCGAAGTGCGTCTGGAGTCTGCTGCGCACCCGGGACGTGAGCAGGTCCGCCGCCGTGTGGCTGTCGCCGAAGAAGAGGATGTCCACCCTGGGCGAGGCGGGATCTTTTTCCAAGGCTTCCAGGGCCTGGAAAAAGGGGGCAAGACGCTGGGGTTCCAGGATGTCCGCCCGGGTGGGCTTGGGGGCCACCTTCTTGGGCGCGGGCTTCCGGGGGGCGGGCTTCTTCGGGACGCCCTTGCGGGGAGGGGCTTTGCGGGCCTTCTGGGGTGGCGCAGGGCTGGGGTCGGGCTCCAGGTGGGGATCCAAGGGGGATACGGCCGGGCCCCATGGGCAGGCAGTTGCCCCTTCCAGGCCTGGACGGAGGGCCAGAACCAGGGCCAGAAGCATCGCCCAGGGCTTCATGGCGTCTCCATCTTGATGGGCACGGAACCTGGGG
Source organism: uncultured Solibacteraceae bacterium (assembly GCA_964589695.1). Classification (GTDB taxonomy): domain Bacteria; phylum Acidobacteriota; class Holophagae; order Holophagales; family Holophagaceae; genus CAZPUI01. The sequence goes on from CAZPUI010000172.1 coordinate 7,251, forward strand.
GGACCCGGCTGGGATCATCCACCACATGGATGACCCCGTCGGGGGCCCGGAACAGGAGGATGGGGCGGGAGGTGGGCGCGGCTGGGGGGCGGGGGGCGGCCTGCCGCCGTGCGAGGGGGCGCGCCCCGGGCTGGGGCGGCGGTAGATGGGAGTCCAGGGCGGCGGCCACACACTGGGCATGGGCCTGGTAGCCCCCTTGGGTGAAGTGAATGTGATCGACATGGGCCAGGCCCTGGGCCACCCAGGTGTCCACGGATCCAGGTCCCCCCATGTCCGCCCGCAGGTCGATGAAGGTGGCACCCTCCACTTTGGCTGCGGCTTGGATGGAGGCCACCACATCCCCCAATCCACCTGGGCGCCCCAGGGGGAGACGTCCATCCGGAGGACCACAGAGGACGAGCTGGGCCAAGGGCAGGGCCTCCTTGATGTGGCGCAGGAGGGTGACCAGGTCCTGTTCGTGGTCCCGGGGCATGAGGTCCGGGGAATTGGCCTCGTTGGTGCCATAGGCCAGCACCACCACATCCGGAGCTTCCGCCTTAAGCTGGGCGAGGAAGAGTTCCGGGGCGATGCGCATGAGCCAGCCGGCCTTGGCGCCGGGCGTGCCCAGGGCGCTGTAGGCGAGCCCATCATCCCCCTCCAGGGCCAGACCCAGGAGCCGCACCGGGGCGGCCCCCCGGGATCGCAGCAGGAGTTTGTGGGAACCCGGTGCCAGGGTGCGCTCCCACACCTTGAGCTGGGGGGAAGCGGCCTCCAGGCGGAGGGTTTCGGCCCTCAGTCCGTCCAGGGCCAGGCTCACCTCGCCTCCCCCGGGTCGGGCCAGGAAGCTCAGGCGCACCCTGCGGAAGGGGGCCTGGACTTCGATGGATTCGCCATCCCGCCCGGCCTCGAGGTAGGCACCGCCCAGTCCCGCCCAGGGGTCCGTGTCCGTGAGTCCCCCCAGGCGCACCTTGCGCCACCCCCGACTCACCTGGTACTTGCCCGGGGCCGGAAAGACGCCCGGCAGCAGCAGACCTGGCCCGCCGTCTCCGTGCCGCTCCTGGAGCGCCGTCCGGAGCGTATGACCCAGGGCCTGGGCGGCCACGTGGCTGTCCCCCAAGTGCAGCACCCGGAGGGGACGACCCACCGTGGGAACGACTGTCTGCGAGGACGGGGGTCGGGCCGGTGCCGCCATGAGCGCCAGCATGATCCCCATCCCCAGCACCTTGGAGGCCCGCAGGGCCATCCCCCGCCAGCCACAGGGGGCCGACACAGGTACAGGGCCCGGACTCTCGGGCATGGAAAGGAGCGACACCGTCATCACCCTCTACCCTAGCAGGGTGAGGGCAGATTTGGGCAGGTCAAGGGTATGACATCTTGTTGATAGTCTAAAATTTTTGAAAATTAGCTTGAAGACCGATTGATTAAGTCTTAAGTTCTGATTGTCAGGCACAAAGCTTGACCGTTCCCGAGGAGCTCCCATGACCGCCACTTCCCTCCGCGATTTTCTGGAGATCCCCTACGACACCCTGGAGGAGATGAACCTCCGGGTGCGGCAGCAGCGACTGGAGCGGGTGCCCTTCCAGCAGGTCCGGGAGGAGCGCATGCGCTACCTGGCGGACGAGAAGCGGATCAAGGCCCTCACCGTGTGCTTCACGGACCTGGAAGGGCGCTTCCACATGCTGGACTACGACAAGAAATTCCTGCTGAAGTCCGAGGACAACCTCACCTTCGATGGTTCCAGCATCCGTGGTTTCGCGGTACAGGCGGAGTCGGACCTGCGCCTGGCCATCGACTGGACCGCCTTCTACTGGATGCCGGCGGATATCTTCGGGCCCGGGAAGGTGCTGGTCTTCGGCATGGTGGAGAACCAGGACGGCACTCCCTATGCCGGCGATATGCGGGCCCGCCTCAAGGCCTTCGCCGATGCCCAGTACGCCAAGGATGGGCTGACCTTCAACGCGGCCCACGAGGTGGAAGGCTTCCTCTTCAAGGGGCTCGAGGCCGAGCGGCGCTACCACGAAACGGGGTGCTTCGAATTCATCAGCACCGGGGGCTACTACCACAGCCTGCCGGGGGATGCCCTGCGTCAGTTCATCGACAAGGCCGCCGAAGCCCAGCGGGCCATGGGCTTCCTGAACGAGAAGGACCACCCCGAGGTGGCCCCCAGCCAGTTCGAAATGAATTTCAGCTACGCCGAAGTCTGCATG
>CAZPUI010000173.1:0-9391 GCA_964589695.1 uncultured Solibacteraceae bacterium
GAACCTCGGGGGTCCATTGGAGGTCCGGTTCGGTGTAGAGCACACTCCCCGAACGCACCGTCGTGCCCTGCATCCCCAGGAGGTAGAGCATTCCAGATGAAGCGTTCCGCCACAGGATGTCCGCCCGGCCATCCCCATCGAAATCTCCGGCTCCCAGGATCTGCCAGGCGGGGTCCGGCTCCGTCCACACCACGGCACCCGGGCCTTGGGTGAGCCCTTGCAAGGGCATGAGGTACACGCTGCCCGTGGCCTGATGCCGCCACAGGAGGTCCGCCCGACCGTCCCCATCGAAATCCGCCACGGCCTGGATCTGCCATTGGGTGTCCGGTTCGACATGGAGGACGCCCCCACCCTTCACACCCAGGCCATTCATCAGCATCCCGTAGGACATGCCCGTGGTGCGGTGCCACCACACCAGGTCCGCCCTGCCATCCCCATCCAGATCCCCGTTCCCCACGATCTGCCACTGGGCATTGGGTTCGGTCCACACCACCGCCCCCGGCTGGGGCAGCCCCCCCTTCATGGGCATGAGGTACACGCTGCCGCCGCCCCCGTGCCTCCACACCAGGTCGGAGGTCCCATCCCCATCGAAATCTTGGCGCGCGGGGGAGGAGGTCCTGGACATGGGCAAGGCGGACTTCCCAAAGTCCACCCCCAGGCGCCTGCCCGGTTGGGCCTGACCCACCGCATTTCGGGACCCAAGGCTAGAAAAGCTCGTGGAGGCGGCACTCGGCAATCCCTGAGCCTCCAACCCAGGCCAAGCGACCAACCCCAGGAAGGCCATGCCTTGTATGAAGTCCACGAACCGGACGCAGGCCATGACACCCTCCAGACCGAAGCCAGGATGGTAGCGGGTGGTTTCCCGAACGTCCAACGAACGGTGAAGGCTGGGAGGCGTGGAGGTTGGAGCCCATACCTCCGAGGTTTGAAGGCTCGGCACAAAGTTGGGACCCGAGACGATACAACCATTAGTCCCTTTTGGATGTAGGCTCATTCAATTCCTAGCCCATCCCTGCGAGAGCATTCCTGGTGTGGAGGTTCCTGTGAACTGGCGTCGCCCCTTGTCTCTCCTCCGTGCCTGCGAACGCCGATGGGCCCCGCTGCGGATGGGGGTTCTCCTCCTGGCGTCCCTGGGGGCCCTGGCTCAGGGGCTGCCCAAGGGTGGCGCCTTGGGCACCCTGCGCCTGCCGAACCAGGCACCGCAGCTCCACCGTTTGTTGTCGGAACACCGCCCAAAGCAGGACGCTTCGAAGGTCCTTGGCCACGCCTTCGGGGAACCGCCCGGTCGGTCAGCGACGCTCCCAGCTTCGGGGCCCGCCGCGCCCACCAAGCCCGTTCGCAATGATTTCAACGGGGACGGGAAGTCGGATCTGGTGTGGCGCAATGCCGCCAACGGCATGGTCTACGTCATGCCCATGGCGGGAACCTCCCCCCAATCCGGGGCGGTGATCTGGACAGAACCCGATCCCGCGTGGCAGATCGTGGGCAGCGGTGATTTGGATGGGGATCTCAAGACCGACCTGGTGTGGTGGAACGGCGCCAGCGGCATGGTCTACGGCATGCTGGTGGATGGCATGACCGTCAAAGGCGGCGGGGTGATCCATGTCGAACCCGACACCACCTGGCGCATCCAGGCCGTGGCCGACTTCGATGGGGATGGCAAAGCGGACCTCCAGTGGCGCCATGCCAGCAGCGGCATGGTGTACCTGATGCCGCTGGATGGAACGGCCCAGCGCCCCGGTGCCGTGATCTGGACCGAAGCCGATCCGACCTGGCAGATCCAAGGGGCCGGAGACTTCGATGGAAATGGCAAAGCCGACATTCTGTGGCGCAATGGCTCAACCGGGATGCTCTACCTAATGTTGATGAACGGCCCCACGATCCAGGCGGGGCTGGTGCTCTACACCGAACCCGACACAACCTGGATGGTGGCGACCCTCGCGGATATCAACGGCGATGGCACCACGGACCTCGTTTGGCGAAACACCACGAGCGGCCAGGTCTATGGCATGCCCATCGTGGCCGCCGCCGTGCAGCCCGGCGCCATCCTCCACACCGAAGCCAACCCCGACTGGCAGATCGTCGCCACCGGCGACTTCGATGGAGACGGCAAGGAGGACCTCCTGTGGTGGCATCGCACCACAGGACAGGTCTTCCAGATGCTGCTGGATGGGGCTGGGATCAAGGCCAGCAGCATGGTGTATACCGAACCCAACGTGCAGTGGCGGGTGCAGGCGGGTGGCACGAGTGTGCCGCACCCGGCACCGAGTCTCCCCAGCTTCACTATCCATCCAGTATCCGTGGTAACCACCTGGGGTAAGCCGGTTACCTTCAGCGCCACGGTGGTGGGAGCCAACAGCCTGCAATGGGAGCGCTCCAACGATACTGGGCAGACCTGGAACCCCGTCACGGATGCCCAGGGCCCCAGCTTCACCCTCCCCCATGTTCTGGCGGGTGACCAGGGAGCCCAATTCCGGCTTGTGGCCATCAATGGGACCGGGACGGCCGTCAGTCAGACCGCAACCCTTAGTGTGACCGTAGGTACCTTCACCATCGATGCCGTGGCCGGCAGCAATGGGGCCATCTCGCCGAGCGGCACCCTTTCCGTCACCCAGGGCCAGAACCAGTCTTTCACCATTACGCCCAATGTGGGCTACCAGATCCACATGCTGACGGTGGATGGCCAGAACGTGGTTCCCGCCAACAGCCATACCTTTGTGGGTGTTACGGCCAACCACACCATTGCCGCCTCCTTCACGGCCACAGCGCCGCTAGTGCAACTCACACCCGACCCCATTCAGGTGGCGCCTGGTGCTTCGGTGACCTTGACGGCCACCAGCAGCGAACCCACGGTACCCTCCAGTGCCTACCTCTGGCGCGCGGAAGGCGGTCAAATTACGGGTTCGGGCAGTTCCGTGACCTATACGGCTCCGGCGGCGGCAGGCAGCACCCAGGTGACCGTGAAGCTGGATGGTTACAACGGGTCCTCCGCCATGGCCAAAGTCCTGGTGGGGCAGTCGGTGGCTTGCACCACGGACACCACGGGACTGGGTGCCTTGGATCTGTCCGACGTGACCCTGGTGAATGATCGTGGGACGGCTCTTCCCGGATCCGCCGGCACGGTTTCCATGAACCCCGGCGGCATCGTCTGCCTGATGCGGGGGGAGAATGCGCTCCTGATGGCCACGGTTCTGCCCGGCGAGGCCGACAAAAGACTGAACCTGGAGAGCACGGCCATCAGCCTGGTGTTCCTCAGTCCTCACTTGGATCTGGTGCCGGCGGTGGAAAAGGCCGTCCAGGTGCCGACCATCCGGGCCCATGTAGCGTTCAATGATTTGAAGGCCGCCATCCAAACCTCGATTCTCAGTGGCCTAGAGGACCCTCTTGCGGGGGATTCAGCCTCCGATGTGCACCTGCTGGCAGATCTCATCGCCAGTAGCCTGAAGACCACGACCAATCCTGGTCTGATGACCCGGAATCAGCCTTCCTTGATGGCGGCCTCGGGTCAGCCCATCCCGGGAACGGATGGGCGCCTGCGGGTCGAAATGGTCGCCCCCATGCGGCTGAAGGTCACCAACGCCCTGTCGGTCTACATGGGTGCCTATGGGATGGACCGCAGCAACAACGTGATGATTTCGCCTCGTGATGGGCTGATGGCGTGGAGGTTCCGGGAAAACGGGGAATGGGTCTTTCCGGTGACTTGGGGAGCGGAAGATACCGAAGTGGACCTCCGCGCACTGGGACTCACGGGGACCGGTGCAGAAGAAGTCCGATTCGACCGGACTGGGGATGCCTTTCCTTTCAACTTCGCAGAGGCCGGCGGCAAGGCCGAGGCCCTCAATCTGCTGCGACTCCCGGCCATGGTTATTGGCAAGATCATTCCCTTCGACCAGCTCAAGGATGTGGCCAAGGGCAGCAAAGTGGTCGCGGCCATGGTCAAGGTGCTGGAAAAGGCAAAGGCGTGGGAGGGCGCCATCAGCGGTACTACCTTTGTCCTGGACGTGGCTGAATTCGGTTTTGGTGTTGCGAAGGATGAACTGGAGGCCCAGGGCAAGACCACCACTCCGGAATACCGGGTGATTCGCTCCATGGAGGAGAACATCCGGCTCATCAACGGTCGGATCGGAGAGCTGCTTGAGATGCTGCCCAGCAAACCCGACAAATCGAGCTCCCTGTATCGGACGAAGTTCTGGGAAACCGCCCAGCGATTGTTCAAAAAACTGGCAACCGAGACCATGCCCGAAAAACTGGACGACATGAAGGAGGTCATCCGGGGTGTTCTCAAGGATGAAACCACCCGAAAGGCCTTGGTGGCGGGCTATCGCGAATGCGGTTTGGACAAGGACGTGGCCGAGATGGGCTTCCTGGCCAACATTGGCTTTGTCAACCAACATCTGATCGATGGTGGCGATGACTTTCTCACCAACGCCATGCGCAAAGCCATCGCGGCCATGGATGACAAGATTCGTCGGGCCAGGTTCTATGCCCTGGTCGCCAAGGAGATCCTGAAGAGCGACGATTTCCAGAACGCCATGCTGGATGCCGCCATCGGTCTGCCTTTGGAGGCCGCCAAACACTTCAAGGTGTTCCAGAAATACGTGCCCGCCATCATGGCTTTCCAAATTACCACGGCGGTCATGAACGAGCTGATCCCCTATGTCTACGACATGCACAACGCGCCATACGAGGCTTCCATCCCCATCCTGAATGGGCAGATCCATACCCTGCCAGAGCCCACGGTGGACATCATCGTTCGGCGCAACGGGCAGGTGGTCTACGACCACCGCCAGGGATTGCGTCAGCCCGTGTCCTACCAGTCTGGTGACCGGTTTACCCTCACGTTCCAGGCCGCCATGCCCAAACTCCTGGGTACGGGGAACGATACCTGGCTGGATACCTTCAGTTGGGGCGATGGAGACTCAGCCTACAACCTGGCCTTAGTGCTCTGGGCCGAAGATGATTCTCCCCGCAAGGTTCGCCGGTTCTTCTCCCAGTCCCTGTTCGTGAATGAGGGGTTGTTCAACAAGAAGACGCTGACCTTCGAGAACGCGCGACCCGGTCAGGTCACACACGCCGAATACAATCTGAGCACCCTACCGACTGCCCTGGGAGGACAGGACGCCCAGGGACGGTTCAATCAATACACTTTCGAACTCTCCGAGACCGATCTGGCCATGGAGGGCAACCTGGCCCGCGCTCAGCTGCAGTTCAGCAGTTTCGGCAGCCAGCACCATGCCAATGTTGAAATCCAATTCTGCCCAGCCACTGGCCAGCCTCAGGCCCATTTCACAGCGGGCGGCCTGCGTGCCAGTGGCAATGGCGTTGCCCTGACCCTGGATCCCCGGGGATCCCGGTCTGCCAATGGCGCCCTGGCCCGCTATGCCTGGGACTTTGGCGATGGCACCCCTGCCGCGGCCACCCTGGTGCCGCTTCTGCAGCAGCACACCTTTGTCACGCCCGGCACCTATTCCGTGAGCCTTACGGTCACAGATGCCCTGGGCTTCACCAGCACCCAGACCCAATCCGTGCAGGCGGTGGTGGATCCCGAAGCAAAGCCCACCATCCTGCAGTTCCAGACCTCGCCCGGCACCACCAACCCCAACGCGCCGTTCACCCTGGGCTGGGCTGTAGCCAATGCCAGTTCCGTTACCATTGAGCCTGGAATCGGTGCTGTGGCCTCCACCGGCACGCTGCGCCTGCGTACCAATGTCACCACGGTGTACACCCTCACGGCGCGGAATGCCAAGGGGCAGGCCACGGCCACGTGCTTCATCAAGATGACCGGGGATCCCGATCCCACCCTCAGACCCGTGATTCGACGGTTCACCGTGAACACCCCCCTGACCACCCCGGGGGCCACAGTGATGGCCACCTGGGAGGTGCAAGGCGCCACCAACCTGACCCTGAATCCGGGCCTGCTGGATGTCACTGGCACCACCAGTCGAAGCGTGACCGTGGCCGGGCCCACCATCTTGACCCTCACCGCCACTAACAGCGCTGGCAGTGTGAGCGCCCAGGTCATCATTCAGATGGGCCCCCTAAGCTTTAACCTCCCTGGCGGCGTTCCACTAACCCTGCAGCCCATCCCAGGTGGGACTTTCATAATGGGAGCTCCACTGGGTGAGTTGGACAGTATTGACTGGGACAGGCCACTCCACCAGGTGACCCTGAGCCCCTTCTACATGGCGAAATTCGAGACGACGCAAGCCCAATGGTTGGCGCTCATGGGGAGCAATCCATCGTGGTTTAGCGTGGTAGGGGGGCATGCCGCCATCGATGACCTAACCCGCCCAGTGGAGCAGGTGAACTATGTGGACATCACAGGGACCGACGGATTCCTGGAGAAGCTCAATGCCGCCACCGCCACAACGCGCCCCGCAGGGATGGTATTCCGGTTGGCAACAGAGGCGGAGTGGGAGTACGCCACCAGGGGGGGGACCACGACCCGGTTCTACTGGGGCGATGACCCATCCCAAACCATGATCGATAATTACAGCTGGTTTTCCTCAAACAGCGGCTTCATCACCCACGGCACAGGGCCCGATCAATTGAAGCTGCCGAATGCCTACGGATTGTATAATTTGAGCGGTAATGTCTGGGAATGGTGCCAGGACTGGTGGGAGCACTACTCCAGCTCCAGTCAACTTAACCCGACAGGGGCCGCTTTGGGGGTGAATCGCGTGATCCGCGGGGGCAGTGTATTCGAATTCGCGCGCAACACACGATCTGCGCTCCACCATTACAATCCACCCGACGGCCGACTCAGCAGCATTGGGTTCCGGGTGGTGTTGGCTGCCCCCCGAACGCCCGGCGAACTCGTCTTCCCCCTGAATAACGGCGTCAACCTTGACATGGTCCCCATCCCAGGCGGCACCTTCACCATGGGCAGCCCTAATGGCGAACAGGAGAGGAGAGGCGATGAAGGTCCGCAGCATCAGGTCACCCTGATGCCCTTCTACATGGCGAGATTCGAGACCACCCAGGCCCAGTGGATGTCGTTGATGGGTACCAATCCGAGCTATCACCAGGGGGACTTGAATCTGCCGGTGGAGCAAGTTAGCTGGAACGATGTCAGGCAGGCAAAAGGATTCCTTGACAGATTAAATTCTTTCACGGAGGCCCTTAGGCCTGTCGGGATGGTGTTTCGTCTCCCAACCGAAGCTGAGTGGGAATATGCATGCCGTGCAGGAACCGCGACCCGCTTTTACTGGGGAGACGATCCCTTCTATGCGCTACTTGATAGATACGCACGTGTCTGGGGGGGGATGGCTAGTCCTAATGCCACGCCATCGCCTGTGGGACTTCGCTTGCCCAATGCATGGGGGTTATTTGATATGTGCGGCAATGTCCTAGAATGGTGCGAAGACGACTATCACCCCTCATACATAGGTGCGCCAGTAGATGGAACTGCCTGGGTTGATGGCACTCGGGGAGACGATAGGATGCTAAGAGGGGGATTTGGCCAAACCCACCAGTTACGTTCAGCTGCTCGATGGCCGATAAATGCTGATTTCCAACATTTTTGCAACGGCCTGCGAGTCGTGTTGGCCAACAAGTGAGCCATCCATATTCCTTTCCTTTTCGCCCTCGGTAAGCCCCAAGGTGCCCTGAACACCCTACTTGCTGATGCGAGTTAATACCCTTAATAGCAGTTCCGCTTTTATGAACCTATAGCGGGATGGGCAGTATCTCTGCGACGAGTTCCGAACTCAGGGTGCGGAGGCGCTGAGGAAGTTGGCCCATACAGCCAAACCCGTGCAGCCCGACTGGCATTTGCGGATTGTTGGCTGAACCGAGATAATCAAAACCACCGATGAAGCCAACGCAGCCACAGGGTTTGCAAACAATAGCCGCCACCACAAAAACCCAGACACAGCCACCCCAACCTCGCCGACCCCATTCCCCGCCATAATGACCCCATGGCGCTCCCTCCCTTCGTTCGTCCCTGCCCTGTCTGCCGCCGTCCGGTGGTGTGGGAGACGGTGTCCACCCGTCCCTTCTGCAGCGAGCGGTGCCGGGTGATGGACCTGGGGGCCTGGAGCGACGAGCGTTACCGTGTGGCCGCCAAGCCCGAGGAGGAGCAGGGCGAGGGCTGGTCCGAGGTGGAAGGTCCGCCATGAATCGGCCTGAATCCAACGATACGAGTTCGGGCATCCGCACCCTCAGGCGGGTGGGCAAGGCCAGGGCGCCCCACGGGAAGCCGCCGCGCCAATTCAAACGCGTGGTGCTCAGGGTGCTGGCCAAGGTGATCACGGCCCGAAAGGCCGTGAATCCCTTCTTTCAGACCCTTCACACCCTCCTGGATCGCCATACCCACCTGACCCTGGGCCGACTCCTGGAAGAGGCGGGGGAACAGGTGTGGGGGCTCACGGTGCTGTTGCTGGCCCTGCTGACCTTCATTCCGGGCGTGGCCAACGTCCTGAGCCTGGCCACCTTCGTGGTGGGGCTCCAGATGATGTGGGGTTCGCCCCACCCCTGGCTCCCGGGCATGCTGAAGACCCTGGAGATCCACAAGGGCCGTGTGAAGGAGCTTCTGGCCAAGATCGAGGTCCGCATCGCCTGGCTGGCCAAGCGCCCTCGCACCCGAAGGCCCCCCAGCCAGCCCTTCATCGGGTTCCTGGTGGCCTGGCTCGCCTTTCTGGCGGCCCTGCCCATCCCGCTGCCCTTTGCCAATGTCATCCCCGCCCTGGGGTTGGTCTTCCTGGGGGTGGCCCTCCTGGAGGAATGGCCGGCCCTGGCCTGGCTGGGGGCCCTTGGAGCCCTGGCCACCACGATCTACTTCGGGGTGTCCTTCGACCTGGCGTGGAAGGCCATGAAGGCCATGCTCCGCGGCGTGCTGGGCTGATCCGTGCGCTTCGATATCCTCACCCTCTTCCCGGAATACTTCGAGAGCACCCGCCTGGGGGTCACGGGGCGGGCCTTCCGGGAGCTTGGACACACGCTGTCCACCCACTGCTTCCGCCGCTTTTCGGGGAACGCCCTGGGCCACGTGGACGATAGTCCCTTCGGGGGTGGCCCGGGCATGGTGCTGCGCCCCGAGGTGCTCCGGGACACCCTGGCGTCGGTCCCTGCCGTGGGAAACCGGCGGATCATCCACTTCACCCCCGCCGCCCCACCCCTGACCCACGCCAGGATCCTGGACCTGGCCAGCCTCGACCAGCTGGTGCTGGTGTGCACCCGCTACGAGGGCCTGGACCAGCGGGCCGTGGAGGCCTACGTGGACGAGGAATACAGCGTGGGCGAAGTGGTCCTGAGCGGGGGGGAACTGCCCGCCCTCTTCCTCATCGACGCCCTCTGCCGCTGGCTCCCCGGGGTCCTGGGCAACGAGGAAAGCGCCGCCCAGGACAGTTTTGCCACGGGCCTCCTGGACCACCCCCACTACACGCGACCG
>CAZPUI010000174.1:0-9356 GCA_964589695.1 uncultured Solibacteraceae bacterium
CCGTGAAGCTGTAGGCCACATTGGGGTAACCGCCATAGATCGCCGAATGAACCGTAGTCCAGGTGGCGCCCTGGTCCGTGGAGCGCTGCCACTGGTACTCGGGGAGGGGATCAGCCAGGTTCATGTTGGAGTAGATCGCGCTGGCAACTTCACCCACTGCCAGGTAGTTGGGGATGTAAATGCGCTCATTGCTCGGAGGGGTCTGGATCACCCTGGCTCCCCCGGGAACGAGGTGAAGGACGCCATTGAGCGTGGTGGCGAGTACGGTGCCCTGGGGGGTCACGGCCAGGTACTTCAGGGAAGGAATTCGTCCCGTATCCAGGTCGCCTGGCAGGAATTCCCGTTCATGGGGGTGCCCCACCACAGTGGTGACCTGACCATCCAGCCCGATCTTGCGCAGGGAGCCAAAGGTGCTGTCGGAGAAAAAGACCTCGCCGGCAGGATTGGCAGCCAAGGCAAAGGGGGATTGCAGCATGGCCTGCCCGACGGGACCATCGACATACCCGAATTGGTAGGTCGACGCGCCTGCGCCGAGCAATGTGGACAGGCTGCCATCGGAAGCTGCCCTGCGGATCGAGCTGTACCCGTTGCTGTTCTGATCCACGAAGCACAGGTTCCCGGACCCATCCACCGTGAGGCCGCTCGGGATATTGATGCGGCCCGTACCTGAGGGTCCATCCACAAACCCCGCCTGCCCCACAAGACCGGCCACGGTGCTGACGATGGCACCGGGGGTGATCCGCCGGATGACGGCATTCCCGGAATCAAGGACATAGAGGTTGCCCGATGAATCGGCGGCAAGTCCCCGGAACGGATTGCCGAACACGGCCTGGGCCAGGGGGCCATCGGCGTGACCCGAGCCTGAAACCGCGAATACGGTGGCAGGGCCGCTGACCGGAATTCGCCAGATCCTGGAGGTGGATGCGGCGAAGACGATCCCGGTCGGGTCCACGGCCAGGTAGGTGACACCGGACAGCCCGCTGGCCAAGGTGGACACGGCCCCCCCGGAGGTGATCTTGCGCACCAGACCGTTGTTGGTATCGGCCACGTAACTGTTGCCCAGGGTGTCCACGGCAATGCCATTGGGATTGTTGAAGGTGGCCAGGTTTCCCGGGCCATCGTTGGCACCGGCCAGGGGTTCACGGCCAAGCCGGATGGACTGTTCGCCGGTCGCCGTATTGAAGTGGGTGATGGAATAGCGGCTGGCGTTGGGCCACAGCAGATACCCATCATGGGTCGCGATGAGTCGCACCGAACCGGGCATGACATTGCCGGGCAAGACGGTGGTCACCGTCCCATCCATCGTGACTCGACGGAGGCCGATGCCGCTGACATAGACCGTATCGTTGATCCGGGCCAGGTACCCCACGGACTGGAACCGTGCCGCGGATCCCTGTCCATCCAACGTCTGGGCCGTCCCGGGGAAACCCGCCAGGGTCGTCACGGCACCGGTGGGGGTCACCCGGCGGATCACATAGTTGCCCGAATCTCCCACGATGAGGTCACCGTTGGGCATGAGCACCAGACTGTTTGGATTGTTGAATCGGGCCGCCAGACCTTGGCCGTCGGCATGACCTGCCTCCTCCGAACCGGCCAGGGTGGTCACCTGCCCTCCGGAAATCCTGCGGATCGTATTGCCATCCGCCATGAACAGGGTTCCGGCATCGTCCCGCACCAGCCCCTTGATATTGGCATAACGGGCCGTAGCCAGTGGACCATCCGCAGGACCGCGGGCGTCAGGGTATCCGCCCGTCAGCAGGCTGATGGAGCCATCAGGCGCCAGGACCCTGAGGGAGTAGGCCGTGGCTTCCGTGAAGATGAGGTTCCCAGCCTCGTCGATCACACCATCATTGGCCAGGGAAACCTGGGCGGTCCCTGCGGGTCCTTCCAGAATGCCGCGCACCCCCAGACGGCCGCCCCAGGAGGTGACCGTGCCATCGCCCGTCACCCGGCGGATGCGGTTGTCCGCACCGACAAAGACCACGGCGTTGTGGAAAGACGAGCCCACAAAAAGCCGCGAGGTGGACCAGATCTGGAAGGGGTTCATGCCATCCCGGAACCCGGGCCCTCCCGACCAGTCCCCGGCCAGGGCGTAAATGCCCTGGATCGGCACGGTCAGGGAGCGCGTCTCCGAACCGACGGCAAAGGTGGCCACCAGGGTGAACACCTGGCCGTGGGTGGGGCTCACCACCTGGCTGGACTGGCCCAGCACGGAAGTACCGTTCAGGGTCAGGGCGGTGGGAGGGCTTGAGAAGGTCCACCTCAGGGTGGTGCTGGCACCCGGGGCCAGGCTCGAGGCATCGGAGGTGAAGGTCAGGATCCGAGCCGTGGTATCCGCGGTGACATCCAGGGCAAGGCTTGCGCTGCCACCGAAGCCGTCATTGGCCAAAACCACCATCGGATAGCTACCCGCTGGGGTTCCCGCGGGCGGGGCCAGAACCAGGGAATTGCCGCTCACCGAAGCCCAAACAGGCGCACCCGTTTGCAAAGCGTACGTCACCACATCGCCATCGGCATCCCGGGTGGGACCCAGGGTGAAGTGCGCCGTGGCTCCCACGATGGCGGTCTGGGGCGTGGTGAGGGTGAAGGTGGGCGCCGTGTTGGCGACCGCAGTGAAGCTGTGGGTCCGGCTGAGCTGGCGATTGGCCAGGTTCCGGGTGTAGACGGTGAAGCTGTAGGAGCCAGGGCTTGCTGGACCGTAGGTCAACTGGTTGCCCTGGATGACCACGCCTGGGCTCGAACTGGTAAAGACCGGCGGGTTGGCCATGCCCACACCGTCCGTGGCAGACAGGGTGAAGACGTTCGGGCGTCCCGCAATGACATTGGCCGGGCCCGTCACCGTGATGGTTCCGAGCGGATACACATTCAGGATCGCGGCGTTGCTGGTGGTGGTACCCGCGCTGTTGGTGAGCAACACCCGGAACTGTGCGCCGGAATCCGAAAGGCTTGCGCCCAGGCTGTAGCTTGATCCGGTGGCGCCCTCGATATCGGCCCAGGTCACCCCATTGCTGGAGCGCTGCCACTGGCAGGTGGGCGTGGGCACGGAATCGTAGCTCCAGTTCACGAAGAAGCTGGCGCTGCCACTGACACTGAGGTTCCGGTGCTGGGGCTGGGCGGTGATCACCGGCGCCTTGGGAGCCAGCACATGGAGCTGCACAGGACGGCTGGTCCAGGTGCCTGCGGGATTGACCATCTGCAGCCGCAGCTGTTGGTTATCGTCCGAGGCTTGGGCGGTGAAGCTGTAGGCCACGTTGGGATAGCCGCCATAAATGGCCGAATGCACCGTGGTCCAGGTGGCTCCCTGGTCCGTGGAGCGCTGCCATCGGTACTCAGGCAGGGGATCGGTGTAGTTCATGTTGGAGTAATACGCGCTGATGACCTCCCCCACGGCCATGTAGGTCGGAATGTAGATGCGCTCGTGCCCTGGGGGCGTAACGATGGCCCTGGCACCCCCGGGCACCACGTGGAGCACGCCATTCAGGGAGGTGGCCATGATCGTCCCCTGGGGGGTGACCGCCAGGTGTTTCAGGGGCGGAATGCGCCCGGTGTCAAGGTTGCCAGGCAGGAGTTCCCGTTCGTAGGGGTGACCCACCACGGTGGAAACCTGTCCATCCAGACCGATCTTGCGCAGGGAGCCAAAGGTGGAGTCCGAGAAGAAGACCTCCCCGGCGGCATTGGCGACCAAGGCAAGGGGCGACTGGAAGATGGCCTGGCCGAGCGGTCCATCCGTATATCCAAACACCTGGGCCTGGGCCGAGGCCGCGCCCATGAGTGTGGTCAAGGTGCCATTGGGGTGGGACTTGCGAAGGGTTGGGCTAATCCCGCTGCCGTTCCAGTCGAGGAAGTAGAGGTAGCCAGCACCATCCACCGTCAGGCTGTTGGGGCTGTTGAGGAGACCTACGCCCGCGGGGCCATCCACATGGCCGAACTGACCCACCTGACCGGCCACGGTGCTGACCATGCCACCGGGAGTGATGCGCCGGATGACCGCGTTTCCAGCATCCAGGACAAAGAGATTGCCCGAGGCATCCATGGCCAGGCCCGTGAGGCTGTTGCTGAAGAGCGCCTGGCCCAGGGGACCGTCGGCATGTCCTGACGTCCCATTCACATGGACCGCATAGGTGTCATTCGGTTGGATACGGTAGATCAGATTGTTCCTGACCACGTAGACGACTCCCGCCGAGTCGACCGCTAAGTAGCTGATTCCAGATAAGCCGGTGGCGAGGGTGGTGACTTCGCCCCCAGGCGTGATCTTCCGAACCTGACCGTTGTTGGTATCGGCGATGTAGGTGTTGCCGAGGGCATCCACCCCGACGCCATTGGGGTTGTTGAAGGTCGCAGATGCACCCGCGCCATTGCTGGCACCCGCCAGGGGTTCACGTCCCATCCAAGTCGAGGTGGTCAGGGTCACAGGATTGAATTGGGTGATGGAATACCGGGTCAAACTGGGCCAAAGCAGCTGGTCATTGGGTGTAACCACAATTCGCGCAGAGCTTGGGATGAGGGCATTGTTGGGCAATAGGGTGGTGACGGTCCCATCCATGGTGACCTTGCGAAGACCCTGACCGCTGACGTAGACCACATCATTACTGCGGGCCAAGTAGCCGATGGAGGAGAATCGAGCCGACGAGCCCTGACCGTCCACAGCCGTGCCCGGGCCGGGATAGCCCGCCAGGGTGGTTACAGCGCCGCTGGGGGTCACCCGGCGGATCACATAGTTGCCCGAATCCCCCACGATGAGATCACCGTTGGGCATGAGCACCAGAGCGTTGGGATTGTTGAATCGGGCCGCCAGGCCCTGGCCATCCGCATGGCCACCCTCCACGGCCCCGGCCAGGGTGGTGACCTGACCCCCGGCGATCCGGCGGATCATGTTGCCATCCACCATGAACAGGGTCCCGGCTCCGTCCCGCACCAGGCCCTTGATGCTGGCAAAGCGGGCCGTGGCCAAGGGACCATCCACGGGACCACGGGGATCATAGTCCCCGCCCGCATAGAGGCTGATGGAACCATCGGGAGCCATGATCCGAAGACCGTAGGCCGTCGCCTCGGTGAAGATCAGATTGCCCGCTTCATCAATCACACCCTCGTTGGCCAGGGCCACTTGGGCCGTGTCGGCGGGTCCATCCAGGATCCCCCGAACCCCCAGTCGACCGCCCCAGGTGGTCACCGTCCCATCCGTGGCAATACGGCGGATGCGGTTGTCCTGGCTGAGGAATACCACGGCCTGGTGGTAGGACGAGCCCACGAAGAGCCGGGATCCTCCCCAGACCTGGAAAAGGTTGTTCACACCATCACGGAAGCCCGGACCCCCGGTCCAGTCCCCCGCCAGGGGGTAGATGCCCTGGATGGGAACGGTGAGGGCGCGGGTGTCCGAACCGGACGCAAACGTAGCCACCAGGGTGAAAACCTGTCCCTGGGTGGGGTTCACCACCTGGCTGGACTGACCCAGCACCGAGGTGCCATTCAAGGTCAGGGCCGTGGGCGTCCCGAAGAGCGTCCACCGAAGGGTGGCACTGCCACCGGGAGCCACGCTGGGCGCCTCGGGAGCGAAGGTCAGGATCCGGGGGGTGGCATCCACCGTCACCGTGGCATTGCTGGTGACGCTGGTTCCCGCAGGATTGGTCACGGTCAGGGTGTAGGGTGTGGTGGAAGCAGGGGTTACCGTCCAGCCCTGCCCGCTCAAGGGGGAAAGGTTGCCTGGGGTCACCAGGGCCGTACCGCCCAAATACTCCGCGACCAAGGTGCTGCTCGCTCCCGGCACCAAGGTGCCGGGGTTGGCCACGAACCGCAGGATCTGGGGTGCAGACACGACCGTGATGGACACGGACTTGGTGTCCGAGACACCGGCCGAATTGGTCACCACGCATTGGAGGATCAGGGTTCCGGTGAGATTCCCCGGATTCACCTGCACCGACTGGCCCGTGCTGCCCGCAGGGAAACTAGCCCCGGTGGGGTTGCCATTCAAGAAGGACCAGATCATGGAGCCGTTCTGGGGCTTCACGGTGAAGGTGGCCACACTCCCCGCAGTGGCGTGGGTCGCCACGCTCAGGTTCGACGTGATGGTGGCATCGGGGGCCGGGAGGGTCGGGATGGACACCAGGTCGTACAACTCGGCATCGTTCCACCCGCCCCCCGCGAAGAGCACCCGCGTGGGGCTCACCAGGGTGGCGGTGTGGTTGAACCGGCCTCGCTGCATGTATCCGAAGGCCTGGAAGGTGCCCGTGGCGGGATCGTAGACCTCCATCATGGGCGAGTAGCCATTGTCGTACCCCCCGGCAAAGAGCACCCGCCCATCGGACAGAAGGGTGGCGGTGAGGCCCTGCCCACCCCTCACCATGGTCTTGGAAGTGAAGGTCTGGGTGGTGGGGTCGAAGAGGTCGGCGGCCTTGGAATCGCCGTTGTAGCCCGAGGCGATAAGCACCTGGCCATTGTTCAGGCGAACGGCGGCACCCGCGGAGTGGGCACTGGAGAGGGTGCCGGGCAGGAGGGTGAAGGCTCCGGTGGCAGGGTCGTAGAGTTCGGCCTGCCAGTTGTCGCCCGCCACCACCAACACCTTCCCATCCTGGAGCCGGATGGCCTGGTGATCGCGGTGGGGCAGCTGCATGGGGCTGGTGGGTGTGAAGGTACCGGTGGCGGGGTCGTACAGCTCCGCGGTGGACAAACGATTCCAGGTCGCATCGTATCCGCCGGTCACCAGCACCTTGCCATCGGCCAGCAGGGTTGCAGCATGGAAGGTGCGCGCCGTTCCCATGGCGCCCGTGGGGGCAAAGGTATGGGTGGCGGGATTGTAGAGTTCGGCATTAGCGGTGGCGCCGTTGATGGGGCCGTAAGCATAGCCCCCCACCACCAGGATTCGGCCATCGGCCAGGGTGGTGGCGGTATGGCCAGACCGCAGGGTGCCCATGGCCGGTCCGGCGACCGAGAACTGATTCGCTGGATCCACAAGTTCGGTGTGGGGTGAATTGACCATCTCCCCTCCGATCAGCAGCACCCTGCCATCGGGGAGCAGGCTGGCGGTGGAACGGGTCCGCCCCTGCAGCAGGGGCAGAAGGCTGGACCCCGGCTGTCCTTGGACCTGGACGGTGGCGGTGGTTTGGTTCGTGGTGCGGGCCAGATTGGTGACCGTCAGGGTAAAGGCCTTGGCACCCGTCAGGGCGCCCGTGTTCACGCCGGTTCCGCTGGTGACCGTCCCGAGGCCCTGATCGATGGCACCCGTTTCACCGTTGGCGGTGGTGAAGGTGGGGGTAAGGGTCGAGGAGCCACCACTGGCCACCAGGGAGGGATTGGCCGTGAAGGACTGGATCTGGGGGCAGGGCACGAGGGTCAGTGCCACGGAACCCGTGGTAGAAGTCCCCCAGACCGGATTCGTCACCACGCACTGCAGGGTGAGGGTTCCCAGGGTGTTGCCGGTATTGAAATTCACGGAGCTGCCGGTGCTGCTGCCATTGAAGGTCGCCCCCGTGGGATTGCCATTGAGGAAGGACCATTGGTAGGAGCACCCAGCCTGCTGGGGCACACGGAAGTTGTAATAGTACTGCCCCTGGGTCACATAGGGGCTATTAGGCAGCCCCGTGGTGATGGTGGCATCGGGAGCCGGTGGAGTAGGGAGGGACCCCAGGTCAAAGAGTTCCCAGGATCCATATCCAGGGCCATAGCCTCCGGCAAAGACCAGTCGGCTGGCCGTAACCGCGGTCGCGGTGTGGGCTTGGCGTCCAAACTGCATGAACCCCGCCGTCTGGAAGCTGTTGGTGGCTGGGTCATAGACCTCCACAAGGGGTGAGCCGATGGACACCGAATTGCGCCATCCCCCCGATAAGACCACCCTGCCATCCGCCAGGAGGGCAGCCCGGAGGTGCTGTCCACCCCCGGCCATGTCATTCGCCGTTCGACTGAAGGTCTGGCTGATGGGGTCATAGACCTCGGCGATGTGGAACTCGCTTTCATCACTTCCACTATGGAGTCCCGAGGCCACCAGGACCTTCCCGCTGCCCAGGAGCAGGGCCTGTCCCACGATGTGACTGTGGGCCATGGTCGCCGTCAGGGCCGTAAAGGTGTTGGTGGCTGGATCGTAGAGTTCAGCCGAGACGCTGCCTCCGCCGAGCACCAGGACCTTGCCGTCGGTGAGTCGCACCGCCTGGTGCTCGCGGTGGGGGAAGGCCATGGCACCACTGGTGGGGGTGAAGACTCCCGTGGCAGGATCGTACACTTCTGCAGACTGCAGATCGGTCCAGGTACCGTCATACCCGCCGGTCACCAGCACCTTGCCGCTGGCCAGCAGGGTGGCAGCGTGGCGATGGCGAGCCACTCCAAGGGCACCCGTGGAGGTGAAGGTGTTTGTGGCGGGATTGTAAATTTCGCATCCCGCAACCGGTCCGTTGCTGGCCCAACCCCCGATGACCAAGATCCGACCATCCGCAAGGGCGACCGAAGCATGATTGGAGCGGGTCGCCACCATTCCAGGCCCCGCGATGGAAGTCATGGTCACAGGATCCAGCAGTTCCGTGTGGGGAAGACCTGCACCCGTACTGCCGATAAGAAGAACCTTTCCATTGGCCAGAAGGTGGGAGGTGTACTCCGCGCGCCCCAGCAGAAGGGTCCCAAGAATGGACCCAGGTGCCCCCATCACTTGCACGGAGACCTGCGCCTGCTGGATGGTCCCTGCCCGGTTGGTCACCGTCAGGGTGTAGGTGCGGGCGTTGGTGAGCGCACCGGTACTTACGGCAGAACCTGAAGTCACGGTCCCTATCCCGCCATCAACACTGCCCGTTTCGCCGTTGGACGACGTGAAGGAGGCCGTGAGGTTAGCGCTGCCCCCGCTGTTCACAGTGGCCGCGCTCGTGATGAAACTCTGGATGCTGGGTCGGGGCACCAGCGTCAAAGCCACGGATTTGGTATCCGAAAGGCCCGAGGCGGTGTTCGTCACCACGCATTGCAGGGTGAGGGTCCCTAGGGTATTGCCTGTTCTGATATTCACATTCCAGGAGGTGCTGCTGCCGTTGAAGGAAGCTCCCGTGGGATTGCCATTGAGGAAGGACCACTGGTAGGTGCATCCGGATTGAGACGCCACGCGGAAACCCCAGTAATACTCGCCCTGGGTCACGTAGGGAGCGTTGGGCAGGTTGGTGGTGATGGTGGCGTCCGGTGGGGGCACCTGGTTCACCGTCACCGTGACCTGGAGGGTGCGGCTACCCACGGCATTGGTGGCCGTCAGGGTGTAGGTGGTGGTGGTGGTGGGGTTCACCTGGAGGGAGCCCGTGTCCCCGCTCAGCGTCTGACCACCGGGTGAAAGCACCAGGGTATCCGCCCCGAGCACATTCCAATTGAGGGTGGTACTTTGCCCCGTGAAGATGGTC
>CAZPUI010000175.1:0-9338 GCA_964589695.1 uncultured Solibacteraceae bacterium
GGCTTGGCGTAGTTGCTGGTGAGGTCCATGAGCCGAGAACCACGACCACCCGCCAGGACCACCGCAACGGTCCTTTGAGGAGCCTGGAAGATATCGTGTCTGGGCATGACCACTCCCGGGGATTACTGGGGATCTCTGAGTATCGACAGCTCCAGGATGACCCATGAATCACAACCGGTGCAGCCTGAACGAACATGTCACAGGACAGACACCTGGACACCCAAGGGAAGACCCTCGGAAACACCACTTTGGAAAGCTAGCTCGGTCATTTCCGGGTCAGGGTTCGATGGACTTCTTCAGGCATGGGGGGCTTCAAGAGGTAGCCGTCGAAGCCCGCCTTCATGGCCCTTCGCAGATCTTCCCGCTTGGGAGAGCCACTGAAGGCCAAGATGGACAGATCGTGACTGCCGGGCATGGCTCGGAAACTCCTCACCGCCCCCAGGGTGTCGGTGCCGAAAAGTTCATCATCCAGGACCACCCAGGTAAACCGCGAAGACGCCACGGCCCTGTGAGCTTCGGAGAGGGTGGCCACCCGGGTGGGTCTCAAACCCATCTGCTCGAGCATCGGCACCAGGGCGGAGGGGCGGGGCTCCACCACCAGAATGGCACCCTGGAGGCGCCCCTGGGGCGAAGGGGATCCATCCCCAGGGCGTCCCTCGTCCCGAGTCTGCAGGACTGTTGCCAGGAAGGTTTCCTTCGGAAAAGGCACGGGCAGGAAGCGCACGGGCTCGGGGGGGCGGATGGAGGTGTGCGGAGCTGCCGCCAGCAGAACCTGTCCCGGGTAGCCCTCGGGAACCCGATCCATGCGTTGGACCGCGAGCCAATGGGCCTCCCCTTCGGTGGGCGTGGCGCCTGCACGCCGGAAATGATGTTCCAGGGAGTCGGCCAGCACCGCGGGCTCCACCAGGATCCGCACGGTCTGCCCCAGCAAGGGACGATCCTCGGGCGGACCTTCCAACACCTTGGCCTGGAAGGAGAAATGGAATCGGGTGCCCTCCCCCACCTCGCTGGACACCCCCGTGGATCCGCCCATCATGCCACTCAGGTGATGGGTGATGGCGAGTCCCAGACCCGAACCCGCCTGGTCCGCCGCCCCCAGGGAATGGCTGAAGGCCTCGAAGACATGGGCCATGGACTCGGGTGGCAGTCCCTCCCCCGTATCTTCCACCTCCAAGCGGAGCGTGACCTGGTGCTCCCAGGATTCGACGCAACTTAGGCTGCAGCGCACATGTCCCTTCGAGGTGGAATCCAGCCCGCGGGTCAGGAGGGTGGTCAGCACCTGACGAAGTCGCTGGGGATCCCCCTCCAAGGTCATGGGAACCTCGGAGTCGATGTCCGCCACCAGGATCAGCCCCTTCTCCAAAGCACGGGTGCTCAGCCTGCCCACCACCTCCTGCACCAGTTCCCGGATCCTGCAGGGCTCCCGATCCAGTTCAAGGGTGCCCGCCTCGATGCGACTGAGGTCGATGAGGTCGTTGATGACCTGGAACTGGGCCATGGCCTTGCCCCGGATCGAATGGTGATACCCGCGGTGGTCCTTATCCCGAAGTTCGCTCTGGTCCATCAAACGGAGGAAACCGAGGATGGCATCCAGTGGGGTGCTCATGTCCTGGCTGCTGCTGGCGATGAACATGGATTTGAAATTGCTGGCGCGCTCGGCGGTCTCCTTGGCCTCCTGGAGGTCCCGGGTCCGCTGGGCCACCTGGGCTTCCAGGGACTTGGCCCGCTGGTGAAGCACCCGGATACGCCAGCTCACCACCAAGCCGAGCAGCCCGGTACCCAGGATCCCCACCAGGATCCTGAACCACAGGGTCTGGAACCAGGCAGGGTGGATCACAATTCCAAGTTTGGAGGCGGGCCCCCAGGCGCCCTGTCCATAGCGGGTCTTCACTTCCAGTTGGTAGGCACCGGGCGGCAGCAGGGCATAGCGGATCTCACGGATGTCCGTGTCCCGCCACTCGGGCTCGAAGCCCAACAGGCGCACCTGGTAACGCAGATACCGTTCATTGCTGAAGCTGAGGGCTCCATAGTTCAGGCGGATGGTGTTTTCGGTGTGGGAGCCCTCCACCGGGCGTTGGGACATGGGTATGAAGCTGCGGGAACCCAGGGTGCCTTCGAAGAAATGCGTTCGAGGGGGAGCAGGAGGTCCAAGGTAGCGGCCTGATTCGAAGCGGATGATCCCCTGGGCCGTCCCCATCCAGACATCCCCTTCGGGCTCCGCCAGCACGGCCATGGCGTTGAAATCCTCCGTCGGCATGCCATCGGATATTCCGAAATGGTCCACACCCGTGGGCGAAACCACGTCCACGCCCCGTTCTGTGCCAAACCAGAGCCGCCCCTGGGCGTCGGCGGTCATGGCATAGACCCGCTGGGACATCATGCCCGTGGAACGATCATGGTGGCCCAGCACCTGCAGGCTCCCCCCTTGCACCCTGATGCGAGCCACCCCCTTGCCTTCGAAATAGGCGGCCAGAAGTTCCCCGTTGGCCTGGGGGCACAAATAGGCGAGTTGATCACTGCGCAGACCATCAGCCTTGGTAAACAGGCGCCAGGTCCCCTGGTCCCTGACCGCCAACCCTGCGGAGGTGGCCGCCAGGACGCGCCCCTCCCCATCCATGGCCAGGTCGTTGACCCTGATCTGGGACAAGCCCGAGGGCAAGGGTTCCCGCATGAACCGAAAGCCGTTGCCCTGGGGTATGGCGCGCACCAGCCCTGTGGTTTCGGTGCCGATGAAAATCTGGTTTTGGCGATCGAAGAGGATCCTGAACAGACGCAAGGTGGGAACCCCCACCTGCACGGGCCACTGATCGAGGCGGCCTTGGTGCGGATTCCAGCGGAAGAGGATGCCATCGTTCCCGGCCATGTACCAGCATCCATCCGGCCCCTGCACGAGGGTGCGGATCGCATGGCGTTCGAGCCCCGGCACCCGGGACCAGCCCTTGCCCGGGGTCCACCACTGGGCCCCCTCCGTCGTGCCAACCCACAACCGCTTCTCCGCGTCCCGCTTGATGTTCCAGATGAAGGCACAGGGAAGGCCCTCCTCGGTGGAATGAAGGAACATCAACCCACGCCCGGTGCGCCGGTAGAGGCCCGCAGCACCCAACCACAGGGTGCCTTCCCGATCAAAGAACACGACCAGAATGGCCCGAAGGGGCAGGATTTCCTGCTGGTAGAGGGTGAGTTGCTCCTGGCCATCCACGCGGGCCAGGCCGTTGTTGGTGCCGATCCATAGGCTTCCGTCGGCATCCAACCCCAGGTTGGGCCAGGACGAGGGCGGCAACTGGGGAAACCGGGATTTGAAGGCGGACTCTCCGGGGGCGAGAACCCACAGGTGGGTGCTGCTGCGGGCCCAAAGGCGGTCCTTGGCATCCTTGCGCAGGGCCCAGATACGCTCGCCATGCTTCGAGGGCCAGGTCATGGGGGTGAACTGCCCGTTTTCCCAGCGGTAGACGGTGCTTGCGATACCCGCAGAGGTTGCCTGCACACCCCCGAGCCAGATCACCGAGTGCTGGGGATCCGCCAGGAGGGTGGAGCAGTCCCCACCGGGCCAGCCCGGCAGGGGCTGGGCTCGGTCCTGCTCGCCCAGCACGAAGGGACCCTCGGGGCCACTGATCCAGATGGAGCCTGCGGGTCCATTCACGATGGACTCGATGCGCCCCTTGGGAACACCGGAGGTCACGGGCACAAAGGCCGTGCCTTCCCTTCGAAAGAGCCCCTCCAGGGTGCCCACCCATAGGATCCCTTGGGAATCCTGGTGCAGGGATCGGGGCTCCCCCAGGGAGGCGCCGTTCGTGTCCACCATGAAGGTAAAATGCTGGCCGTCGTAGCGGTACAGGCCACCCTCGGTGCCCACCCACAGGAAGCCCTCGCGATCCTGGAGCATGACCGTCGCGTTCTGGTTCTCCAGCCCGTTCTCGCTGGAATAGGTGCGGAAGGTCCAACGCCCCTGGGGCCTCGGTTGGGACCAGAGGGGCGCGGCGAGGACCAGGATGCAGGCGAGAAGCAGGAAGCGTAGCGGCATGGACATGCGATCGAAAGCGGACAGTGCGCTATCGGACCGGAAAGGCCGGAGGCTTAGTGCTGCGTACACTCTTTCCAATGACCGATGCTCGCCGAGGATGGGCCCTCCCTTGAGGACCCGTGTCGAGCCCGGGCGGGGGGACACCCATGGGACATCGAACACCTGGCCACTCCACCAGACCGGACCCGCTCGGCGGCGATCGCATTTGCCTGGTAGGGGGCCTTCAAAGCCATGGAGGGCATTGAACGGGGTAAGGTTCTCCCGAAGGTGGACTCAGGTCCCCGCCACGCGCCCTTGCCTTGAGCGCTTCCACTGGCTCCTCACCTCGTCCGTGATCCGCCGCATGGCCGCTTCCGCGCCTGTGGGATCCTGGGCTGCAATGGCCTCCGCCACGTCACGGTGCCACGCCAAGGCGGCCGGCTCCGGCTGGGCGGGCATCAATTGATTCATGGTTCGCCCCCGCAGGGCCTCGGCAAAGGGTTCCGCGAGGGCAGCAAACATCTCGTTCCCGGAGGCCCGAAGGATCAGGCCATGGAAGGCCATGTCCACTTCCATGAACCGGATCAACGCACCGGCCTGCCCCGCTTCGACGAGCTGCTCACCAAGGCGCAGCAGTTCGAACCTCTGGGCCTTGCTGGCATATTCCGCCGATTCTCGTGCGGCCATGGGCTCCACCGCCTGGCGCAGCTCGGTGAGGGAGCAGAGCTGTTCCTCCCGCCGCACCCCCGCCAGACGCCAACGGATGAGCATGGGGTCGAAGACCTTCCAGTGCGCTTCATCCCGGATGGTCAGGCCCACCCGCTGACGGCTCTCCACCAGCTGCATGGACTCCAGGACCCGCACCACCTCCCGGACCACCGTCCGGGAGAGGGAAAATCGGCGTTCAAGATCCTCCAGGCGCAGCACGGCGCCCGCTTCATACTGCCCGCTCGCGATTTCCATCCCGAGGGTTTGGAGGAGTTTGCCGTGGAGGGCGGACATGGACATGACGCGATTTTCATGTACCTGGGGGCCCATAGAAAGTAGTATTTTCTATCTTATAAACACGTTTTCATCCGGACACTGGTCCCGCAGCGGCGGGATGAGGTCTGCCATGAACATGCTGTGGGCGCAGCGCAGGTGAGCCAGATCCATCGGGCACATCCATGGCATGTGGTGACCCTTTGGGCCCAGGGAGATGCTCGATGCAACCTTCCTCGCGCTTGAATTACGACTGAATATCTATCCGTTCGAGAACGCGGAGTTCACAGCCCAAGCACTAAAAACCCCCGGATTGGCCGGGGGGTACAAAACAGCGAGGCAACAGATTTGGGCACAGCCTACTCGAAGTGTCTATTAAAACAGTATTTTTTGCGCTGTGATTAATAGATTTCAATTTCCAAGGATTCCTCCAACTACCATCTTATAGTTCTTACGTTAATCCTGGAGATTGTCGACTATTAATTACCTAGCCTCTTCATTCATCAATCCGTTTCGAGCCCTCTGACAGAAACAGATAAATCAACACAGCCCAATCACTTTCACGAAAACTCATCATAATAAATTAATTTCAACCAAGGTGACAGGACTTTGCCAAGGGATGACCCAGAATGATAAATTTTTATTTTCTGCACAGAGCCGTGGCACACTGTCCGCTTGGAGCAGCGGAATCGACCCGACATGTATCGTATCCATTGCATGAAAACGAATGTGGACGATTTGTAAGCCAAGGCATTCCGCCCTTCACAAGATCCTGGTAATCCACATCCAGACTCATGAGTTTTTCGGCATTGAGCTTAAGCTTCATGGTATTTCCTTTCGAAAATGACCCAATAGGGGCCAGTGGTTGGAATGACCCAATTGGGTCGGGGTTAAGACAATTCGGATGCAATGGTTTCCTGTTTTTCTTACAAGCAACCTTCCAAGGCCCAGCGGAGGTCGCCCCCCTGTCATCCCCAACCGTCCAAGGTGTTCGACCAGAGAGGCGACTCGGGAATGCGAGGAGTATTGCCGAGCCGCGGAAAGATAGAAAGTAGTATTTTTTGAAAAATTTGATAGCATGATTTTGTTGGATTTGCCTCCCTTCGACCCGGAAACCAGACCATGGATCCCAAGAATCCCCTCCAGATCGTGATCATGGGCGTGAGCGGAAGCGGCAAGACGACCCTTGCCGCACTGCTGACCCAACGTCTTGGCTGTACCTGGGCGGAGGCGGACGAATTCCATTCCGAGGCTTCCATCGCCAAAATGGCCGCTGGACTGCCCCTGAATGATATGGATCGCTGGCCCTGGCTCGAGCGCCTGGCAGCCTGGATGAAGGCACGGGCCCTGGAGCAGCAAACTTCGGTCGTCACCTGTTCAGCCCTGAAGCGAAGCTACCGGGATGTGCTTCGGGCAGGCTCACCGAACACGATCTTCATCCACCTCGAAGGCCCTCGGGATCTGATCCTGGAGCGGCTGAGCCGCCGCAGGGGTCACTTCATGCCCCCCTGCCTCCTGGATTCCCAGTTGGCCACCCTGGAATCCCTGAACCCCGACGAACGGGGCGCGATCCTCGATCTGAATCAGAGTCCCAGAAGGTTGGTGGAGTGCGTGGTGGCGCATCTGGAGCAGCTGCCATGAACGCCGCCCTGCCCATCCCGCCAACCACTGGGCACCTGGTGGCAGCCCTGCTTTTCAGCATCGGTTTCATCGTTCTGCTCATCGCATGGTTGAGGGTGCATCCCTTCCTGGCCCTGCTCCTGGGGGCGCTGACCCTGTCCTTCGCCACTGGACAGTCCATGCCTCAGGCCTTCGCCAGTTTTGCCAAAGGTTTTGGTGCAACCACCGCCAGCGTGGGCATCCTCATCGCCCTCGGCGCAATCATGGGAAAACTCCTCGCCGAAAGCGGCGGCGCCGAAGCCATCGTGGAGGCGCTGCTGCCCAGGGATGGCAGCAGGATCCTACCCTGGGCCATGGCCCTCATCGCCTTCGTCCTGGGGCTCCCCCTCTTTTTCGAAGTGGGCCTCGTGCTGCTGATGCCCGTGATCATCCTGGTCAGCCAGCGCAGCGGGACCAGCCTGATCGCCGTGGGCATTCCCGCCCTGGCGGGATTGTCGGTGCTCCACGGCCTGGTCCCCCCCCATCCTGGGCCACTCATCGCCCTCCATGCCCTGCAAGCGAATCTCGGATTGACCTTGTGCCTCGGCATCCTGGTGGCCATCCCCACGGTCATCATCTCGGGCCCCCTGCTGGCCAGGCCCATGTCCCGATGGGTGCTGGGCCAGGCTCCGGTGGCCCTCCGGGCCACCTTCGAAGCCAGGACGCCCCGCGCGCATCGCCCCGGCTTCCTCCTCACCCTGGCGACCCTCCTGCTGCCGGGGGCGCTCATGCTCGGCAAGGCCCTGGCGGAGGGCTTCATGTCCCAGGGCAGCCGCCTGAGGGAAACCCTGTCCGCCCTGGGGGATCCCGTCCCCGCCCTGCTGCTGTCCACCTTGATCGCCCTGTTCACCCTTGGGCGCGCCTCGCGCATGGACCGGGCCAGCCTGGCCAAGGCCGTGCATGACGCCCTGCCCGCCGTCGCGGGCATCCTGCTGATCGTCGGAGCGGGGGGTGGCTTCAAGCAGGCGATCCTGGATACCGGGATCGCCGCCGCCATCGCCACCCTGGCTCAGCACGCCTCCCTCTCCCCCCTGCTCCTGGGATGGACCTTGGCGGTGCTCGTTCGCCTGGCCACGGGATCCGCCACCGTGGCCACCATCACCGCTGCCAGCTTGGTGGCCCCCTTGGCCGCCCGAATGAGCTCCGTGCATGCGAGCCTCCTGGTCCTGGCGGTGGGATCGGGTTCCCTGTTCTTCTCCCACCTCAACGATGCGGGTTTCTGGATGGTGAAGGAGTACTTCGGGATGTCCGTGGGGCAGACGCTCCGCACCTGGTCGCTGATGGAAACGGAGATCTCGGTGGTGGGTCTGATCGCGGTGCTGACGCTGGGCGCCTTGTTCTAGCAGGGGATTTGTTACGGTCGCGCAAGGAGGCTGATGTATGTTGCTGGGTTGGGTGGGCTTGGGACGTATGGGCGCCAACATGGGGCGCAGGCTGCTCCGGGCTGGGCACCGCCTGAGGGTCTGGGATGCCTCCCCGGAGGCCCTGCACGGCGTCGAGGGGGCCGAGGTGGCGACCTCCCTCGAGGCGCTGGTGGAAGGGCTTCCCAGGCCGCGCATCCTCTGGCTCATGCTGCCCGCAGGAGCGGCCACGGAAACAACGGTGGAACATCTGGGCCGGATCCTGGATCCGGGGGACACCGTGGTGGAGGGTGGGAACGGCTGGTTCAAGGACGATGTGCGCCGCGCTGGCCAGCTGTCGCTCCGGGGCATCGAGTACGTGGACGTGGGAACCAGCGGCGGCATCTGGGGGCTGGAGCGGGGCTACTGCCTCATGATCGGGGGCTCCGCAGCTGCGGTGGGTGGGCTGGAGCCGGTGTTCCGGGACCTCGCGCCAGGCGCTTCGGAGCCCCAGCGGGAAGGCGGAACCGCCCCGTTTGGCTACCTGCACTGTGGCCCGGTGGGAGCCGGGCATTTCGTCAAGATGGTGCACAACGGGATCGAATATGGCCTCATGCAGGCCTATGCCGAAGGCTTCCACCTCATGGGCAGCGCCGATGGTCCCGGAAGACCCGAAGCCGAACGCTACACCCTGGACCTCGGGGCCATCGCGGAAGTCTGGCGCCGCGGCAGTGTGGTCTCTTCCTGGCTGCTGGACTTGACGGCCCGCGCCCTCGCCCGGAGTCCCGAATTGAGTGAATTCGCGGGCCACGTGTCCGACTCCGGCGAGGGGCGATGGACCCTGCTCGCGGCCATTGAACAGGCGGTTCCAGTGGATGTCCTGGGCGCGGCCCTCTTTGCCCGATTCCGATCCCGTCAGGACCATACCTTTGCGGAGAAGCTCCTTTCGGCGCTGCGCCATGAGTTCGGTGGCCACCAGGAGGTCCTTCCTCCATCCGATTCCGTCTAGGGGCCCCTGTGTCGCTCGGATCCGTCTTAAAGCCCCTTCTGTCCGCGGTCCTGGGTGGGGTCTGCCTCCCCATGGCCTCCACGCTCCCCACCCAGCGGGTACCGGCCCACCTCACCACCCTCCAGGGATTCACCCCACGGGAGCAGCTGCACTTGCCCCAGGACCTCGCCGACAGGCGGTGGACCGAGCTTCGCTCCACACGGTACGACGGCCGCGGGGGGGCACGGCTTTTCATCGTGATCCCCCAGGCCGATCAGGCAGCCCTAGATCGGAAGAGCACACGTCTGAAATCCAGTCACGAGTGGAAATCTCGTATGCCGTCTTCTGCTTGAAAAAAAAAAAAAGAAAA
>CAZPUI010000176.1:0-9333 GCA_964589695.1 uncultured Solibacteraceae bacterium
CCGACGGGGCGGTCCAGGCGGAGTCCGCGGCAGTCCAGCCAGGCCAGGTAGGTGGCCTCGGGCGGGGTCATGGAGATCCCTTCGGGAAGGTGGTCGGACAAGTACTGTCGATTCTGGTGGAGGCACCCCAGGAGGTCATCCAGCCAGGGCTGGCCCTCGCGGTAGGCGGCCTCCGCGGCCACGATGCCCAGGAGGTTCACCCAGGCCACCAGGCCCTGGCGGGCCTTCAGATACTTTCGGCGCAGCTCCGGGTTCTGGATGATGGCGAAGGAACAGGTGAGCCCGGCGATGTTGAAGGTCTTGCTGGGGGCCATGAGGGTGATGCAGTTCCGGGCCACCTCGGGGTCCAGGGAGGCCAGGGGGGTGTGAACCCGGTTGTCGAAGAGCAGGTCGCAGTGGATCTCGTCGGAGCACAGGGTGAGGCCATGGCGCAGGCAGATCTCGGTCATGCGCGCCAGTTCGTCCCGCCGCCAGGCCCGGCCCACGGGATTGTGGGGGCTGCAGAGGAGGAAGAGCCGCGTCCGGGGGGTGAGGGCGGCCTCGAAGGCCTCCCAGTCCACCTCGTAGCGGCCATCCGCGCCCTGCACAAGGGGGGCATCCTGGCGTGTACGGCCCGCCTGGCGGGCGGCGGACAGGAAGGGCATGTACACCGGAGGCTGGATCAGGACCCCGTCCCCCGGTTCACCGATGGCGTGGCAGGCCAGGTTGAAGCCCGTGACGACCCCCGGGATGAGCACGATGTCCTCGGATCGGATCGACCAGCCATAGCGCTCCGCCATGCGGGCCACCAGGATCTCCCGCAGGCCCTCGGCCCCCGCCTCGGGGCTCAGGGTCAGGCTTGGATACCCCAGCACCCCGTGGTCCAGGCGTCTTCGCAGGGCCTCCAGCACCGGTTCGGGAGCGGGAACGTCCATGTCCGCCACTCAGAGGGGCAGCACCTCCGGCCCGTGGAGGTTCCATTTCAGGCTGTCCGTGGGACGGCGGTCGGGGGGGGTGTCGAAGCAAGGCAGCATGGAGTCAGAACTACCGCGAGGAGGCTGCCTCCGCAAGCTGGAAGGCCATTGTTGGTCCTTCCAGGGACTTGACGCAGGATTCAGGTGCCACCGAAGCCTTGCGGGTGCGCTTGGGAATCTGGTTGACCGGCTTCCCCTTGAGACACATCACAATGGTGCAGGCCTGTGGACCTTGGAACCTTCATCGGGCTTTGTCGTATCTCCCTCCCAGCCTATCCACCGAATTCCCCTTGGAACGCCGCCATGCGCCTTCATTCCATGCTTCCCATCGCCTGTGTGTGCCTGGCCCTTCAAGCCCAGACCGATCCCGCCCTGGCCTCCTTTGAACGAAACCTCGGGAGGTTTTCCGGGGCGGTCCTTGTGCCCCTGGGGGAGGCTGGCAAGGATCGGGCGAAGGAGCTGGAAAACCTTCTGATGGAGGATGAACTGTTGGACCTGGGGCTTAGCCTCTGGTCGCCGACCCGTGGGAAGGAGGCCCTGGCGCTGGAACCCCTCCTGCGGGCCAAGTTCAAGCTTGGCTCTGGAATACGCTGGATCGTGCTCGATCCCAAGGGGACCCTGCTGGCCTCCGGTGCCGAAGCACCCAAGGCCCAAGCCCTGGCCGATGGCCTCCTCAAGGCCGGGCTGACGGGACGCCTGTCCAAGGCTCGCGCCTTCGTGAAACAAAACCCTGAGCACCTGGAGGGCCGGATCTTCCTGCTGGGGGAGCTCCATCGCGTGGCCATCGTGCGCACCCATCGCACCCTCTTCGGATCGGTGCCCCAGAACCAGATCAGCTCCGCCCTCCTGAAGGGGACCGCGGAAACCAAGGAGCTGGACCAGGAAGCGGATCTCCTCATCTGGGGGTCCTGGACCTTCGAACTGGAGCGCCTCCTGAACTCTGGGGATTGGCTCCTGGCCCAGTGGCTTCCCATGCTGGACCCCACGGGGGCCCTGAGCCACAGCCCCATGGTGAAGACGATCTTCCGCAGGCACCTGCCCAAGGTGGAGGACGCCCTGCGGCGGTGGCCCCAGCACGGCGTGGCCTGGAACACTTGGGTCGCGATGGTCATGACCCTGCGGGACCACCCCATCAAGGCCTTCATGGACAGCCTGACCCCCTTGCCCGGCACCCCCCCCGAGGCCTGGCCACCCCAGGCTGTCCGCATGGCCCTCGTCCAGGAGGCCCGGCGCCTGGGGCGCTGGGGGGATGTGTGGAGTTCACCTGGCCGACCTTTGCGGCCGTGTTCGATCAACCCGACCGAAGGACCTTCCTGAACGACACCACACTCCAGGACCCCCAGGCCCAGTCGATGCTGGACATGTTCTGGCAGAGTTTCGTGGAGCCCCTGCTGGAGGCCTGCCTGCGCGCGGGGGACACGGGCAAGGCAGAACAGGTGGTGTCAAGGCTCCTGGAGTTGGGGTGGGCGTCCCTCCCCTCCAAGGCCAGCCCCCTCGCCCAGCGTTGCGGGAAACCCGACTTGGCCGCCCGCTGGGCCGCCCTGAAGACCAAGTGAGGCCGTCATGTCCATGATCCTGCTGCTTCCATTCCTGCTGTTACTGGCTGTCTCTCCCACGGTCCGCGGTCAATCCGCCCCTCCCCGCAACCCCCAGGAACGTGGGTTCAAGGAATGGCTGGCAGGTTCGATGGGCTTCATGGGGAGGGTCAAGCCTGCCTTTTTGTTTGAGTTGGCTCCTGCGCCGGGTAGTCCTGCAGGTCCTGGGGCTTCGGGGAGCGGGGGATCGGAGGACCAGGCGCAGGAGGCCAGGGCCCAGCTCGGGAGGATTCGGGCAGACCCGTCGGGGGGGCCCGTGGTGATGCGCAGGTCCTCCCTGCTGGAGCGGATGCGCTTAGGAATCGAAGCCGAGTTGGGGGACATTTACACCACCATCCCTCTCAAGGCCGCCAAGGAGCTGCGGTTGCGGGAGGGGTGGAAGGAGGGCGAAGGACGCTGGGTCCTGCTGGCGCCCGATGGACGCTTGGTGGGCAGTGGCACCACGGCTCCCACGGTCCAGGAGGTGGTGAAGGCCTTCCGGGAGGCGGGACTGCGCACCCGGGCCGAGGTGCTCCAGGCCTTCCTAAAGGACCATCCCGACCATGCGGAGGCGCGCTGCGCCCTTCTGGGCGAGCGGTTGTCCTCGGCCCACCGGCGCCTGCTGGTGCGAAACATGACCCTGAATACCCGCTACCTTGACGCCAAGGACCCTCGTTCCACGCAGCCCGCCTCCGAAGCTGAGGAAACCGAGAAGGAGGCCCTGCTGGCGCCTTCCCTGGAACTGCTGGATGATCTCCTCCAGCAGGGACTCTGGAAGGAGAACCTCTCGGCCTTCGCTGAAGCCCTCCGTGGGCGATATGGAACCAGCTCGAATCATGGGGCCCTGCGCCGTCGCTTCGATACCCTGCTGCCCGAGGTGGAAACCTTGCTGGAGCGGGCCCCCTCCAACTACGCTGCCTGGAACCTTTGGAACCAATTGATCCAGGGCACGTCCTCCCGCCGGGCCAAGGCCCTTCTGGAGCGTCTGAAACCCCCACCCCAGGGCCGTCCCGAGGAGTGGCCGCCCGCCACCATTCGCTCAGCCTATTTGGAGGAATGCCGTCAGTCCCAGGACTGGAAGGAGATGGAGAGCTTTGCGCGCCACTTCTGGGAGCGGGAACTCAAGGCAAGTGAGGAGCGGGTTCTCAGGCTCTCCGGGTCGGGGTCTCCCAGCGATCAGGCCTATGCGAGACCCAGCTGGTTCGTGGCCCAACCCCTACTGGAAGCACTGCTGTTCCAGGGCAGGACTGCGGAGGCCGAGGCCCTGCTCATGGGCTTCCTGAAGTCGGGGGGGGACGCCTACGCCGCCGCCGCCGCCAGCAGCCTGGCCCGGCGGGCAGGCCTCAAGGACCTGGCGGAGAAGTGGCAAGCCCTGGAGAAGGAACCTCCGCGCCGCTGAACCCGGCACCCTGCCTGGAGACCTTCGTAGGGACCCAAGAACTACCTGTGCTGTTCCGGTTGTGCTTCAGCGGCCCCTGAAGCCGGACCAAAGTGTTCAAGTTGGTTTCACTCCCGGGTCAAGGCCACCCCGTTCTCCTGTGGCTCCAGGGCGAAGGCGTTGGGTTCCCCCAGCTTCGGGTGGGCGCCCTGGGTCCACTCGTCCCGGCAGTCCGGGCACATGCCATGGCTGAAGGTGGCTTCGGAGCGTTCGGCCACATAGGCTTCGATCTGGGTCCAGTACCCGTCATCACTGCGGACCTTCTTGCACCAGGCGCAGATGGGCAAAAGGCCGCTGAGGGTCTTCACCTGGGCCAAGGCCTCCTCCACCGCGTGCTTCAGCTCCTGCTCACGGGCTTGAAGGCGCCGCATGCGCAGGCGGAAGGCTCCGTAGCCCAGGGCCAGGGCCACCAGGCCGAGCCCGGGCAGGAACCAGGCCCGCTGCCAGAGGGCGGGACGCACCGTGAAGGCCAGGGTGGCGCCCTGGTGGAGCCATTCGCAGGTGGTGGAGACCTGGACCTGGAACTGGTAGGTGCCCGGGGGCAGGTTCGTGTACTGGGCCTCCCGGGTCTGGCCCGCGGGGACCCAGTCGGGATCGAACCCCGTCAGCCGGTAGCGGAAGGTCTGGCGCTCTGGGGAACTGAAGTTCACACCCCCGTACTGGACCACGATGCGGCCGGCCCGGGGCGCGAAGGAAAGGGCTTCTCCGAGGGGGACCTCCTTGCCATCCACCAGCACCCGCTCGATGTGCACGGGATTGGGCGGTGCGGCGGGCTTGGGGCGGCGCGGGTCCACCATGGCCACTCCGGAGAGGGTGGCAAACCACACCTGGCCATCGGAGGTGCGAAGGGCCGTGGAACCGGTGCCGCAGGCCACTTCGGGATCCCGGAGCCCCTCGGGGGTGCCCCAGGAGACGGGGCGGATCCGGGAGGCCTTGCCCTCCGCCACGGTCTGCAGGTCTTGCACGGAGATCTGGTAGAGACCGCCCCCGCCCCCCACCCAGAGGCTGCCCAGGCCATCCAGGGTCAGGCCGTAGACGAAGTCCCTGGGAAAGCCCTGGGCTTCGGTGTAGGCGGTCCACTTTCCCCCCTGGTGGCGCCAGAGGCCGCCGCCATAGGTGCCCACCCAAAGTGCGTTCCCGTCCGCCAGCATGGCCCCGGGCTCCCGGTCCGAGGGGGGGCCGCCGGCGGGGGCCTGGGCGTAGCGGTTCCCGTCCCAGCAGAAGAGCCCGACCCTCAGGGCCCCGAACCAGATGCGCCCCTCGGCGTCCTCTTCGATATCGTGGACCCGTCCGAAGCGGGCGGGCAGGCCCTGGGGCGCGGCCTGGCGCTGGAATATGCCATCGACCCTTCGATAAAGGCCGAGGTCCGTTCCCGCCCACACACCCCCCTTGCGGTCCACCTTCAGGGAGAGGGTCATGATGCCCCCCAGCCCATCCTCCGTGTGCCAATCCACCCGGGAGCCTTGGAGGTAGGCCACGCCCTGCTCGGTGCCGATCCACAGGCCGCCCCTGGCGTCCGCCGCCAGGGAGAGCACGGAGGCCCGTCCCCCGCTGAACCCCGGTACGGTGGTGGGTTTACCCTCCTTCATCCGCACCAAGCCCTTGCTGGTACCGATCCAACGGCTTCCATCGGTGGTTTCCGCCACGGCGTAGGTGGCGTCATGGGGGAGCCCGGCCTCCCGACCCAGCACGGGGACCTGGGTGGCCCGGGCCCGGACCAGGCCCGCCTGGGCCGTCCCGATCCACAGGTTGCCCTCGGGGTCGGAACTGAGGGCGGTGATCCATTCGTCCGGCAGGCCCTTGTCCCGGGTGAGCTTGCCCTGGACCTTGCCGTGGCGCACCACCAGAAGTCCTGAGCGCTGACCCACCCACAAGGTGCCCTGGGCGTCTTCATGGAGCGCCCAGATATGCTCTCCGCCCAGGCCCTCCTGGATGCGCTCCACGGGTCTGAAGTCCCTGTCATGGTGCAGGATGGCCCCATTCTGGTAGGTCCAAAGGCCCCCATCCCGGGCGGGGTGCATGAGGAACACAGGACCGGCCTCCGAGGGAACGGGGACGACCTGGTCCCCTTCCAGGCGGGCCAGACCCGCGCGGGTGCCCAGCCAGATCCGTCCCTTGCTGTCCTCCACCAGACCCCCCAGCAGGGGGAGAAGGTTCGAAGGCACCTGGGCGGTGCGGGGGGGCTGGCCTTCGCGGTAGCCCTTGAGGCCCACGGGGGTGAGGACCCACACCGTCCCCTGGGCGTCCTCCAGCACGCCAAAGACATGCTGACCTTCGCCCGGCGCAATGCGCAGCGAGGCATGGCCGGAGGGGGAGAACCGGGTGACCCCACCCCCCTGGGCCAGGGCGTAGACATGGCCATTGCGACCTTCCGCCAGGCCAAAAATGGTGTCCGAGGTCAGGGCCGGATGGTTCGAAGTCCGGTGGCGCACGAAGCGGGTGCCATCGAAGCGCATGAGTCCGTCCTCGCTGCCGCTCCACAGGTAGCCGGTGCGCGCCAGGTGCAGGCTGGTGACATAGGCCCGGGGCAGTCCCTCGAGGGTGCGGTAGACCTGGTAGGTCAAGTGGGGCAGCTCGGCCCCAAGCGAAAGGCCCAGCAGTGCAAGTGCCAAGGTGCGGAACCAGAATCCCAGACGTCCAACCATCCGTGCCCCCTGATCCATCCATCGGCGGAATGCGGCCGGACCATGGTAGTCCTTTTTGTCCTTTTAGCACTTTTTTCCAGGGCCCATTTTCTTGAAAATGTCAGCAATGACGGGACTTTTCCCGCATTGCGGCACGGTCATTGGGCAGGAACTGGCAATTTGCACCCACCACCCCTGGGTCACCCAGGCAATTACCAGCCTTTCTTGATGGGCTATGGCTTCCAGAGGGTTGGGGAAGGAATTAGGCTCTGGTCCGTCTCGTCTGGTGTCTGAAACTTCACGCCGTCAAGGGCAGCGATCGCCCTGAGGGAACCTCCAGCCAGCGCGCCAGGGCACGTTCGATGGCCGCTTCGTTGGCCACGGGCTGGCCGTCGCGGAGGGTCCAGAGTCCCCGCATGTCCTCGGGGAAACCCAGGCGCTCGTAGACCGCCTGGACCATGGTGCCCCGCAGCACGGGGTCCGGGGTCATGCGGAGCACCTCCTTCAGGAAGGCCGCCCGCCAACGATCCTGGGCCCGATCCCAGCCCTGGCTGCCAGGCCTGGGCAGGCGTCCACTCAGGTCCTTGCAGGTGCGCCAAAGGGCGGCTTCGAAATCCGGTTCCCCGCGGGTGCCCCGCTGAACCAGGTCCTGCACCTCGGCGTGGGCCAGGTCGCAGGGATCCAGCCAGGCCAGCAGCTCCCCCGGGGCCAGCAGGCCGAAATCGTAGGCCAGGATGCGGTCTTCCCAGGAGAGGCCCCCCAGGTGGCCCCAGGTGGAGAGGAAGACGGGGAGGGGAGGGAGGTTGTCCACCAGGGCGACGGCTTCGAAGGGACTCATGGAAGGCTCCTCAGGCAAGGTTGGAAAGCAGATGCAGGGCGAGATGGGCGGCGGTGCGGGCGCTGGTATCGCCGGATTCCAGGGGTGGCGCCAGTTCCATGACATCGGCCCCCACGCAGGTCCGGGGCCAACTGCGCACCAGGCTCAGGAGGGAGAGGACTTCCAGGACCGAGAGGCCGCCGGGGACCGGTTCCGCCACGGCGCTGCAGAAGGCCGGATCCAGGACATCCAGGTCCAGGCTCAGGTACGCTGGTCCCTGACCCACCCGGGCAATATCCCCCGCCAGCTGGGAAGCCATGCGCGGGTCCTTGAGGTCCAAGGGGGTCCAGATGCGCACCCCCGCCTCGGTGAGGAAGGAGCACTCCAGCGCATCATGACGGGGGGCCCGGATTCCCAGCTGTACGGTGCGGGAGGGATCCACCCAGCCTTCCTGGATGGCGCGGCGTACCCAGGTTCCGTGGTGGCAGGGGACGCCCCAGAGGGTGGGGTCCCCCGCATCAGGGTGGGCGTCCAGCTGGAGCAGGCCCAGGGGGCCATGGCGCCGGGCATGGGCCTCCACGGCCCCCAGAGTACCCAGGTGGTCGCCCCCCAGAAGGAAGGTACGGGCACCAAGGGCCGCCCAGGCGCCCACGGTGTCCCGGATGGCCTCCAGGGCCCTGGGAATGTCGAAGGGGCTGGTGGGAATGTTGCCCCCATCCACCCAACCCCGGACGGAGGTGGAGAGACTTGCGGGCTCGGGTCCCTGGAGCCGCAGGGGCATGGGCCAGCGGCCCAAACCCAGGGAGGCTGCACGGAGGGCCCAGGGGCCCAGGCGGGCCCCGGGACGGTGCAGCACGCCACCGTCAAAGGGAACCCCCAGGACCACGCCCTGGACGGACTCCGGGGTGGTGAGGTGGGGGAAGCCCAGGAAGGGCGTCAGGCCCGACACCAGCTGTTCCATCAGGGAGGAAGGAGTCATGCACACCTCGTCGGTCGATCGAGCTGTTGCCGAATCTCATCGATCCAGATCTGCTCGGAGGGAAAGTGCTCAGGGTGGAGGACGGGGCCGGGAGCCACCCTGACCCGGGTCCGACCTGCCCGCAGCAGTTCCAGGACATGGGGCAGCAGCGGATCCTCGCCGATCCAGGGGTAGTGGGCCTCCAGGCCATCCATGCGGATGGGGGCGAGGGGCAGGTGCCGCCGATAGGCCAGGCGCAGGGAGCCCTCGTGGAGGGGGGCCAGGCGGTCCCCAGGGGTGGTGGTGCCCTCGGGAAAGACCAGCACACGTCCGCCCCGGGTCATCTCCTTCGCCAGGGCGTACAGGGCCGAGGCCCGGCTGTGGGGGCATTCCCGGCGCACGAAGCGAAGGCGGGCCTGCTGGATCCAGGGTCGGATGAAGGGATAGCTCTGCACTTCCACCTTGGCCAGTACCGTGGCCGGGCGCTGACCCAGCAGAATGATGGGGTCCAGCCAGGAGATGTGATTGGCGATCCAGAAAGGCACCTGGTCGGGAAAGGTGCCGCGAACCTCCACCTCGACCTTCAGCCTCTCCAGGACGCTCCGGCAGGCTGCTCCGAGGTCGAAGGGATGGCCGGGCCTGGGGCGTCCGAAGACCAGGCCGCGACCCACGAGGCCGACCAGACGGAGGGTGGGAAGGATGTCCAGGGCCGAGGTCAGGATGGGCGTGAATGCGGCTTCGAGGCTGGGCATGGGCGGGTTTGGCCTCCTGGTACGAGGATCGGCCACGCCCGTGAAAGGAGCGTGGCCGATGGGTGACAAATCGGTGTTATGTGGTGGTCGCTAGAAGGAAATCTGGAAGGCGGCGATGAGGGTGTTGCCGCCCTGGGCACCGGTCTGACCCGCTCGGGGGGCCAGGAAGTTCTTGCTGCGGTTCACGAAATTGACCTTGAGGTTGGCGGCCTTCAGC
>CAZPUI010000177.1:0-1763 GCA_964589695.1 uncultured Solibacteraceae bacterium
TCGCCGGTCATGACGGTGGTGCTGGCCCATTTCGTGCTGGGCGAGCCGCTCGGCGCGGAAGAGACCCGGGCCATGATGCTCTTGCGCGCCAACTCGCTGGCCAAAGGATTCTCCGGTGTGCGCGCTGAGGTGATTGACCTGCTTTGTGAGATGCTCAATCGCGGCGTGCATCCGGTAGTGCCGTCGCAGGGCTCGGTCGGCGCCAGCGGCGACCTGGCCCCGCTGGCCCACATGGCGCTGCTGCTGGTGGGCGAAGGGCTGGCGTGGCAAGGCGGGGCCGCCGTTCCCGGCGGCCAGGCGCTGGCCGCCGCGGGCCTGGAGCCCGTGGTCCTGCAGGCCAAGGAGGGCCTGGCCCTCATCAACGGCACCCAGCTCATCACCTCCCTGGGCAACCTGGCCCTGCACCGGTTGCGCCTGTTGGTGCCCCTGGCGGACGAGATCGCCGGGCTCAGCCTCGAAGCCCTGCGGGGCACCCGGGCGGCCTACGATGCCCGCATCCATGCGGCCCGTCCCCATCCCGGCCAGATCGCCGCCGCCGCCCACATGTGGGAGATCCTGGGGGAGACCAGCGAGATCGCCGACAGCCACCGGGACTGCAACCGCGTGCAGGACGCCTACTCCCTGCGCTGCCTGCCCCAGGTCCACGGGGTGAGCCGCGACGCGCTGGACTTCTGCGGCGAGATCCTGGAACGGGAGCTGAACAGCGCCACGGACAACCCCATGATCTTCACGGAGACCCAGGAGAGCCGCTCGGGGGGCAACTTCCACGGCCAGTACCCCGCCTTTGCCTGTGATGTCCTGGCCATCGCCGCCTGCGACCTGGCGAGCATCTCCGAACGTCGCCAGGAGCGCCTGGTGAACCCGGCCTACAGTGACCTGCCCGCCTTCCTCTGCCGCAACGGTGGCCTGGAGAGCGGCTTCATGATGGCCCATGTCACCAGCGCCGCCCTGGTGAGCGAGATGAAGGGCCTGGCCCACCCCGCCTGCGTGGACACCATCCCCACCAGCGCCGGGAAAGAAGATCACGTGTCCATGGGCCCCATCGCCGCCCGCAAGCTGCTCCGGGCCGTGGACGCCCTGGAGCACGTGCTCACCATCGAAGCCCGCATGGCCCTGGAGGGCGTGCGCATCCTGGGCCTCCGCCCCTCCGAAGGCCTGGAACCCCTCGTCGCCCGCCTGGGCGCCGCCTGCCCCCCCTGGGAGGACCGGCTGATGTATGAAGACCTGCAGGCCACCACGGCGGCGTTGCGGGAATACGCCGCTGGGACAAAGTAGGGAGACACGGCCCCCTGAGGGTTTCCAAGGGGTAGGACCGAGAGCTGCGGCTGGGGGATGACTTCAGACGCATCGAGATGGTTCTGGCGGCCTGGGGGGGCGTGTTGGTTCAGAACCAGGCCCCCGCTGCGACTGCGGCCTGCCGGGCGGCCTCTTCTGGGATGCCAAACTTCTTCAGGATCCCCTGGATCTGCGCCGCCTCCGGCAGCCCCATGGCCTCCGCAGCCAGGAGCCCTTGGCCCAGCAGGCAGCGCACGTCGGGGAGATCCTCCTCCGGCTTCTGACGCTGGATCAGTCCCAGGGCCAGTTTGGTCCGGCTCACCAACACGGCCCTGCGATCCTGGAGTGTCAGGAGGACGGGTAGTACTTCTTCGCGTCGAATGCGGAGAGCTTCTTCGAGTTGTCCTTGTGCCTGTAGGACGTCGGCGATCTTGCCGAGTGTGATGGCCTTGGAGCGGACGTCGTTAAGGCGTTGGTAGACGGGGAGT
>CAZPUI010000177.1:1863-9325 GCA_964589695.1 uncultured Solibacteraceae bacterium
CGAGTTGTCCTTGTGCCTGTAGGACGTCGGCGATCTTGCCGAGTGTGATGGCCTTTTCGCGTACATTATTGAAATATTCATAAATTGGTAATTCTTCTTCGCGTCGAATGCGGAGGGCTTCTTCGAGTTGT
The DNA here is from genome assembly GCA_964589695.1 of uncultured Solibacteraceae bacterium. GTDB lineage: Bacteria > Acidobacteriota > Holophagae > Holophagales > Holophagaceae > CAZPUI01. The sequence goes on from CAZPUI010000177.1 coordinate 1,995, forward strand.
CCTTGGGCCTGGTGGACGTCGGCGGCCAGGCCCAGGGCCAGGGCCTGCCCCCGTTCATCGCCACGATCCCGATCGAGGGCAGCCTTGGTGCGGGCACACTCCAGGGCCAACGCAGGCTCACCCATCTGCTGGGCCACATTCCCCAGGGTCCAGAGCACGTTGGACTGGTCCTGGTGCTCCGGGAGGGCTACCCGGGCCTTGGCCAGCCAGGTGGCCCAGGGGGCGTAGGGGCCGGCGAGGGGTGCATAATCCTTGGCGCAGCGCCCGATGCCCCGCATCTCGTCCGCCGTGAAGGACATGTCCAGCCATTCCAGGAGGGTGGCCCCTTCCCCTTGGACATCCTTCCAGGCCTGGCCCTGGATGTGCGCGTCCTTCCTCTCGGGAAACCGTTCGCAGAACCAGGCGGTGAGACGCGCCTGGGCCTGGGAGGCCTGGTCGAACCGCGCTCGAAGCAACGCGCGCAGCAAGCGGTGGAGGCGGAAGCGTCCACTGTGATCTGCGGTCTTTTCCCACTGAAGCAGCCCATGGCCGCAAGCGGCCTTCAGGAAGGCTTCGCCATCCAAGGGGGCCACCAGGGCCTCGGTCAGGGAACGGCCACAGCCCTCCACGGCGGCGTAGGCCAAGCGCGCCAGGGCTTCTCCGGCAGCGGGTCCGCCTCGGACGCGCTCCAGCAGATCCAGGCTGGCCTTGAAGGCCGCCCAGACCGTGTCGTGGCGGGGGTCATGGAATTCAAACCCTTCGTGCGGCAGGGTGCCTTGGGCGCTCTTGAACGCTTCCAGGAAACCCGCCACGGTGGTCCCGGGCTGGCTAAGGTAGCCGTTGGCCAGGCCCAGGGCCAGGGGCAGGTGCCCCAGCTCCGATCCGAGGAGGTTCACCTCGGCATCGTTGAGGTCCACCCCCCCCATGCGGAGGATGAGGGGGGTGAGGTCCTGATCCTCCCTGACCTCGATCACCTCCCAGGGACAACTCCCACCCCGCACGGCCCGCCCCGTGAGCACCATGGGGACGCCCGGGAATTCCCACAGCCAATGGACAACGGCCTGAAGCAATTTGGGCGTGTCCAGGTTCTCCACTAGCACCGGAGCCTTTCCCAGCGCCATGCGCAGGCGTTCTGGGGTGGGCTGAGGATCCTCCACCCTCAGGGCCTGGGCCAGGCGATTCCAGAGGGCCTGGGTCTCCTGGTCCCGCTCCGGGTCCAGCACCAGCCGCACCAGGGACGACCCGCAGGGCTGGGACTTAAAGAAAGCTTCCGCCAACCAGGTCTTGCCTGTCCCCGCCTCCCCCTGGAGCAGGACGGGGCGAAGGGAGTTCGCATCGAAATGGGCCGCGAGCCGCCCCAGGATGGCTTCCCGCATCGGTGAGCGCTGGAAGCCTGGGGCGAGGAGGCGGGAGGGGGGCGGCTGCGCGGGGGCCTGGGGGCGTTGAAGCTGCCAGCCTTCATCCATGGACCAGGTCAGCGAGATGATGATCGGATCGCCCATCCGCTCACCCGCAGGGTTCAGGCTCACTTCCACCACCTGACAGCCGCGGAGCTTGTGCTCCCGGCTAAGGGGTTGGGCCGTGGCATGGGCATAGCTGCCCCGGGCGCGGGTGTCGATCCCAGCGTCCCTGCGGTGTTTATGGCCCCTCAGCACCACATGGGCATGGCTGGCCAAGTAGGTCTCGACATCCTGGGCATCGTCATCCGCCAGATCCTGGGGATGGTGGTGGAGAAGGGCCAGGCGGAAACCGACCTTCTTCACGCCGTTCGGCGACGCCAAGCATCGCTTGATCTGGGCCGCAGGAAGGCGCAGGCGTTTGGTGTCTGCGCTGCCCCCCGCCATCCAGGCACTGTCCAGCCCGGCCAGATGAATGCTCGGGAATCCCGGCACATTCACGACCGCGTTGAATCCCAACGGAAAGGCTCCGGGCGCTCGGGTACCCCACCCGCTGTTGTTATGGATCCATGCGTAGGCACGACGCCACCGCTCGGAGAAGGCCTGGTGGGTGAGGCTCCCCAGCTCCTTGAAGCCCAGGGAAGGATCGTCTTCGGGCAGCCGTCGACCTTCGATCCAGTCCAGGATGACCCGGTTCTCGGGTGCCACCTTCATGAGCGTTTCCCATGGGGCCTTATGCAGGTTCCGCTCGATCTCATGATTGCCCACCGTGGGAAAGAAACGATCCCAACCCAGCCCCAGGGTTTCGAGAACCTGATGAAGCCAAGGCTTGAAGGTGGCATCAAGGGCTTCGATGGCCCCTTGGTTCACCATGTCGCCCGTGCAGGTCACCACGTGGATCTGCCCACGGAATGAGCGGAGGTGCTCCCAGAAGGACCGGGTTCCCTTGGGCACATGCTCCGTGAAGGGCTCGTGCCAGTCCTGGGTGGCACCCGTATCCTTCGGATCGGGGCAATGCAGGTCGGACAGATGCAGGATACGGAGGGTCGTGACAGGCATGGGGCACCGGGAATGATGAAGACAGGGTAACTGAGGGGATTCTTCCACCCCCCCCTGTGGCGTAGGCTTGGTCACGTTTTCTTCCACCAAGCAGGTTGTGCCACCCGCGTGCAACACCCGTCCTGGTCCAGCTCGAGCAAATTCACGCGCTCGCTCGCCCCGTCCGATAGAGCCCTGATTCCTTTTGGGAACGGGGTATGGTCTTGGCGCGATGGCTCAACAACCTGCTGGCGATCCTCCTGCTGGCAGGGGCCTGGGGGCTTCGTGCCCAGCCACCCGCGGTCCTCAACCCACCCCCGGGTCGCCTGAGCCTCAAGGTCTATGGCCCCGAACAGGGCCTGGCCAATCCCGTGGTCTGGAGCATGGTACAGGACGGCCAGGGATTCCTGTGGGCGGGCACGGAAGATGGCCTGTTCCGCTATGACGGCGCGCGTTTCCACGGCTGGACCATGAAGGATGGCCTCCCGGCCTCCCTGGTGGAGCACCTCTGCTTCGACGAGACCGGCACCCTGTGGGTGGGCACCTACGCCGGTCTGGCCGCCAAGACCCCCGAGGGCGTGCGGGCCGTGGGGCCTGAGTCGGGCCTGCCCGCCACCCGCATCATGGGGCTGGGCGTGGGCATGGGGGGTCGCCTCTGGGTGGCCACCAAGGAGGGCCCCTTCTGGCGCACCGCCGAGGGACGGTTCCAGGCGGTGCCAGGCTGGCCTGGGGGCACCCCCACGGCCTTGGCCGTGTCCAAGACCCATTCCAGGGCGTGGATGGGTCACACCCACCAGGGGCGCCACGGCCTCCGCGCCTGGGAGGATGGCACCTGGAAGGATGTGGAACTGGAACCCCGCCTCCAGGAACCCGTGGGGGCCCTGGCCCAGGGAAAGGACGGCACCCTGTGGATCCGCAGCCTCTCCCGCCTGTGGTCCCTGGGCTCGGGAAGCCACCAGGGAAAGGACGCCCACCCCACCCTGCCTCCCGTGCATCAGCAGCCCAGCCTTTATGTGGATCCCCGGGGTCGCCTCTGGGTGCCCACCGCCCGTGGGGTGAGTCGATTCGATGGAACCACCTGGGATGAACTCACGGAACAGGTGGGATTCACCCCCAAGGTGATTCATTCCATGCTCTTCGATCAGGAGGGTTCCCTCTGGATCGGGGGCAATGACCTCTACCGGGTCCTGGGGGGCGGGATCTTCCGCCACTACAACCGCTCCCATGGCCTGCCCTCGGAGATCGTCTGGTGCTCCCTGCGGGATGCCACGGGCCGCCTGGTGGTGGGAACGGACAGCGGGCTCTGCGTGGCCACCCCCACGGGATTCAGCGTGGTTCCAGGCACCCAGGGCTTCCAGGTCCGCAGCGCCGCCCTGGGGCCGGATGGGGCCATCTACGCCACGGGGCACGCCGCGGTCCTGCGCTGGGACCCAAGGGGTGGCAGCGCCCAGCGCTTCGGCCCGGAGAGCGGCTTCCAGCCGGAGGGGCGGGTCTTCCGCCTGCGCTTCGCCCCCGATGGCACCCTCTGGATCGCCACGGAGGGGGCGGGCCTCCTGCGGGCCAAGCCGGAGGCAGGACGCCTGCGCTTCCACCCGGAAGAGGTGACGGGGGGCAATCCCAGGGAACGCTTCACCGACATCTGGGTCGACGCCCAGCAGCGCATGTGGGCCGCGGGTTCCGGAGGACTCGCGGTCAAGGAAGGCGGAACCTGGCGGCGCTTCACGAAGGACCACGGCCTGAAGAACAACAATGCCGCCTTCGTGCGCTCCCTGCACGACGGCACCATCCTCCTGGCCTACTTCGCGGCCCCCAACCTCACCCAGATCCGTTATGACCAAGGCCGCTTCCAGATCCTGCGCCACTTCGATGGCATCTTCCCCGCGGACAAGGTGATCTATTTCTTCGGGGAGGATGCCCGACGGGGCCTGTGGCTGGGCACCGGCCAGGGCGTCTACCTCCTCCTTCCCGATGGCCGACTGGAGCACTTTGGGCGCAACGAGGGCCTGGCCAGCGAGAACACGAGCAACATGAGCTTCTTCGCCGAACCCGATGGCACCGTCTGGTTCGGCACCACCGCGGGGCTCCATCGCTTCGATGCCACCCTGTACACCGGCGCCCCCCAGCCCCCGCGCACCGCCTTCCTGGAGGTGCGCTTCGGATCCCAACGGGTTCCAGGGGGGCTCCTGGGCCCCATGGCCCTCAAGGCCTCCCAGAGCACCGTGGAGGTGCAATTCGCGGCACCCAGCAGCATCCGCGAGGGGAAGGTGGAATACCTGGTGCGCCTGGTGGGCTTCGAGAATGATTGGCATCCCAGCCCCAACCGCGAGGAGCGCTACCCCAAGCTGCCCCCGGGACGCTACACCTTCGAGGCCAAGGCCCGCATCGGTCTGGGGGCCTACGGGCCCGCCATGCCCTGGTCCTTCGAGGTGCTCCCGGCCTGGTACCAGACCTGGTGGTTCCGCAGCCTGGTGGTCCTCGGCACCGCCGGGGTCATCATGGGCCTCGTCCGAATCCGACTGCGGGCCCTGAGTCGGCGCAACCGGATGCTGGAGGAGGTGGTGGCCGCCCGAACCCTGCAGCTTCAGGAGGCCATCGACCAGCTGCGGAACCAGAGCCTCACGGACCCCCTCACGGGCCTTCGGAACCGGCGCTACCTGGGGGTGTGCCTGCCCGAGGACCTGGCCCAGGTCCAGCGCCGCCACTTCGACCTCAAGCGGCAGCGGTCGGAGCGCATGGCCCTGAACATCGACATGCTCTTCCTCATGGTGGACCTGGACCACTTCAAGTCCGTGAATGACGAATACGGCCATCATGCCGGGGACCAGGTGCTCCAGCAGGTGGCGGACCTCATCCGCAGGGCCACCCGGAACACCGATACGGTGGTCCGCTGGGGGGGCGAGGAATTCCTGGTGGTGGGTCGGAACACCTGCCGCAAGGAGGCCAGCATCCTGGCGGAACGGATCCGCACCTTCGTGGCGGGCCACACCTTTGACCTGGGGAACGGCCAGACCCTGCGCCGGACCTGTTCCGTGGGCTTTGCCTTCTTCCCCCTGGCCATCGACCATCCCGACGACCTGAGCTGGGAGACGGTGGTGAGCCTGGCGGACCGCTGCATGTACGCCGCCAAGCGCTCGGGACGGAATGCCTGGGTGGGCATCCTTGCCGGGGAAAACCTCGACAACGAAAACCTGTCCATGCGCCTGCAGGTCCACCTGGAGGCTTTCATCTCCAGCGGGCAGCTCAAGCTTCTGACCTCGCTGCCCGAGGGCGCGCGGCTCGACTGGAATCTTCACGATTGAGGCTGCGCTAATCTGGAACGACCCTCCTTCGGAATGAATCCCACGGAGACGGTGTCCGAAAGCGAGCCTGCCCCTTGACCACCAGTACCCCTCCCCAGCGCATTGCCGTCGGCCTCAGTGGCGGCGTCGACTCCTCCCTGGCCGCGGCCCTCCTCCTGGAACAGGGACACGAGGTCTTCGGCATCACCATGCAAATCTGGGATGGGGCCATCCGCATCCAGGAGGCCCAGGGCCACGCCTGTTTCGGCCCCGACGAGGAACAGGACATCGCCGACAGCGCCGAAGTCTGTCGCCAACTGGGCATTGCCCACCATGTCTTCGACCTCTCCGCGGAATATGCCGCCACGGTGCTGGACTATTTCCGGGGGGAGTACCTCACAGGCAGGACACCCAACCCCTGTGTTGTCTGTAATCACAGACTAAAGTTCGGCTTCCTTATCGATGCTGCCCGCCGTTCAGGATTGGCCTTCGATCGCTTTGCCACGGGGCACTACGCCCGCCTTGAATCCCGGGGGGACCGACTCGTCCTCCTCAAGGGCGTGGATCCCAAGAAGGACCAGAGCTACTTCCTGAACGCCCTGCCCCGCACCCAGCTTCCCGAGCTCTGTTTTCCCCTGGGGGGCTTCGACAAGGCCCGGACCCGGGAGGAGGCTCGCCGCCTGGGCCTGGCGGTGGCCGAGCGGGAGGAGAGCCAGGATTTCATCTCCGGTGGGGACTACGCGCCCCTCTTCGCGCCGGAGCAGATCGTGCCCGGGGACATCGTGAACGAACAAGGCGAGGTTCTGGGCCGCCACCAGGGCATCGTCCACTACACCGTGGGCCAGCGAAAGGGCCTGGGCATCGCGGCCCCCAAGCCCCTCTACGTGCTTCGCCTGGATGCCCGCGCGAATCGGGTGGTGGTGACGGACCGGGAAGGTCTCTTTGCGGAAGGCCTGGAGGCCTCCCACCTCAACCTGCTGGGGGTGGACCACCTGGAGCCCGGGCTCGCGGTGACCGCCAAGGTGCGCCAGGGCCCGCGGGAAGTGGCCGCCACCGTCCAAGCCGTGGATATGGACCGTTTCCGACTGCATTTTCAAGAACCTGTGCTCTCCGTGGCCCCCGGCCAGTACGCCGTGCTCTACCAGGGGGACCTGGTCCTGGGCGGCGGCATCATCGAGCGCGCCCTGGGAGCCACCGAGCTATGAACAAACACGACATCCTGCGCTGGCTGCTTGAGACCGACGAAGCCCGTCTGGAGCGCCTTTGGGCCGAAGCCGATGCCACCCGTCGGCAGCACGTGGGCGAGGCGGTATGGCTTCGGGGCCTCATCGAAGTGAGCAACTTCTGCGTGCGCAAATGCGCCTATTGCGGCATCGCGGCCTGCGCCCCCGAGGTCCACCGCTACCGCATGACCCGGGAGGACATCCTGGAATGCGCCGACCGGGCCAAGGCCTTCGGCTTTGGCACCGTGGTGCTCCAGGCGGGGGAGGATCCCGGCATCACCGGTCCCTGGCTGGCGGAGCTGCTGCGGGAGATCAAGGCCCGCACGGGCTGTGCCATCACCCTGAGCCTGGGGGAGCGCTCGGAGGAGGACCTCCGGTTGTGGAAGGAGGCGGGGGCGGACCGCTCGCGGGCGCGA
>CAZPUI010000178.1:0-6290 GCA_964589695.1 uncultured Solibacteraceae bacterium
CTCGGCGGTGGCCTTCTTGCCGCGCTCCATGAGGACGTTCACGAACTTGGTGATGGTGACGCTGTTGTAGACGGGATCCGGCAGGATCTCGCGCTTGGGAGGCGTAGAACGACGGGACATGGGCTACCTCCTACTTCTTCTTCGCAGCGGCAGCGCCGGCCTTGGGCCGCTTCGCACCGTACTTGGAACGGGACTGGTTGCGGCCGTTGACGCCGGTGGCGTCGAGGGTGCCGCGGACCACGTGATAACGCACACCCGGCAGATCCTTCACACGGCCGCCGCGGATGAGCACGATGGAGTGCTCCTGCAGGTTGTGGCCCACGCCCGGGATGTAGGTGGTGCACTCGATGCCGTTGGTGAGGCGGACACGGGCAACCTTGCGAAGGGCCGAGTTGGGCTTCTTCGGGGTGGTGGTGAAAACGCGGGTGCACACGCCACGCTTCTGGGGGCACGCGTCGAGCGCAGGGCTCTTGGTTTTGTTTACGAACGTCTCACGCCCGAAACGAATCAGCTGATTGATGGTTGGCACACCATCCTCCTCAAGTGGGCGCCTTTGGCGCCAAGGCCCGAGAGGTCGATCGCGTCGACGTCGGACAGAAATAGTCGGACCCGAATGGGCCCAGAACTTCAGATCATAGCGAATCTGCCTGAAAACTCAAGAAGACTTTGCCGCACAGGCACAGGAGCCACCACAGCATCCTCCGCCGGAGGGCGCTTCCGACTTCGCTTCGGACTTCGCCTCAGCCTTCGCGGCCTCGCCATATCCTTGCTTGTACCAGCCTCCCCCGGAGAGGGCGAAGGCCGCCACGGACATCTGGCGCTTCATGCCATTGGACGCACCACACTCAGGGCAGTCATGCTGCTCGGAAGCGGCATAGCTTTCGAGCCGCTCTTCCTTCTCGCCACAAGCTTCACAGCGGTATTCGTAGAGGGGCATGGCATCCTCGGATCACACGGTTGACCCGGCGCAGTCGCACCGGAACTCTTTAGATTGCCACAGGACTCAAATGGTTTCACTGCACCGTTACTACACATCCCCCCAGGCCTTCCTCCAGGACCTCAACCCCCGGCCCAGGACCCTTTGCTTCACCAATGGCTGTTTCGACCTGCTGCACCCGGGCCACGTGCAGTACCTCGAAGACGTCCGCCGTTTGGGCGACTTCCTGGTGGTGGGCCTGAACAGCGATTTGAGCGTGCGGAACCTCAAGGGACCCAGCCGCCCCCTGCAGGATGAGCTTTCCCGCGCCCGAATCCTCCTTGGCCTGCGGAGCGTAGACGCGGTCGTGCGCTTCGACGAAGACACCCCCCTCGAACTCATCACGGCCCTCCAACCCGACCTCCTGGCCAAGGGTGGCGATTATTCACCCGAGGGCGTGGTGGGCAGGGAGCTGGTGGAGGCCCGGGGCGGTCGCCTGGTGATCATTCCCTTCCTCCCGGGCCACAGCACCACCACCATCGTGGAGCGGATTCGCAGCAATCAGGGTGTGCCCATTCCATGATCTTCGCCCTATGCCTGCTCGGCTGCCTGGCCCTCCTCCTTGGGCACCGAACCTGGATTCGGCGCGGCCTGGATCACCTGCAGGAAGCCGAACGCCTGTGGATGGCGAACCATTCAACCGTTCGAGTTTGGGCGCTGTTGAATCGAGTCCCGGGTACGTCCAGGGACCTTGCCCTGCGCCTTGGGCGCATGAAGGCCTTGGTTCATCGTGCCGAAGGCCGGGATGATCTGGCCTGGCGAGCCCTCATGCAGGGCTACGTCTCGGCCCTTCCCTTTCGTTCAAGGCATTTGTTTCGGATTTTCCTGAACCGTCTCGATGGCACCCCTCGAGAACTTGCACTCCGGCAGGGCGAGTCCCTCCTTCCCCGCCTTCCACACTCGGGCCTGCTTCGCCACACCCTAGGCTTTGTCTACCTGGAAGGCACAGATGAGGCCTCCCAGGTCCGAGGCTGGGACCTGCTCGCGGACGCGCTCCCCCAGGTGGTGGAGGACGTCCTGCTCCTGGAAAACCTCATGCTTCGCGGACTGGAGCGATTGCAATCCCGAAGGCGGCAGCTCCTGAGGCTGGGCAAGCAGGACTATGAGCCCGAACTGCCCTTTCTCTTCGATGAAGCCCTTTACGCCTTGATCCACCGCCATGGCCACTGGCGTCTGGCCTGGGATCGGATCACGCCCTCCCGCTTCCTCTTCGAAGAAGGCCGCTTCGAAGACGTTTTTTCGGTGATCTCCACCCTGCCCGTCAACCACCGCCCCCCCGAACTCTGGGAGGTGAACACCCGCACCTTGAGGGAGATGGGCGACCTGGAAGGTGCTTGGCATGCGGCGGTGGCCGCCCTGGACCGTCATCCCAAGGACCCTCGGTTGTGGATGGAGCGTCACCAAGTGGCTCTGGATCGCCATATGAACCCCGAGGCTCTGTTTGCCCTGGAATCGGCAAGGACATGTCTCTCCCAAGGGGCCTTCACGGGGGACTTTGCCTGGGAGTGGAAGGTGAGGCGGGCCGAGTATGCCTTCTGGATCGAGGGCCAGGCCAGGGAGGCCTGGCAACTGTTGTCCGAAGTCCCCGAAGCGCACCGGGGAGGGCAGCATCCTCCCCTCGAGTTGGAGCTCCAGGTCGCCCTGGGCGCCTACGAAGAGGCACTTCACACCGTCTCGGACCTGCCCAAGGAGCGGCCCGAGGACCTCGACCTGCTTCTGCTCCAAGCGGACTGCCTGGCGGGCATGCAGGCCTGGGATGCCCTCCAAGCCCACCTCGACGCCCTGCCCGAGGGTGCGCGGGCGCGACCGGACTTCTGGAGTCTCATGGGCATCGTCCTGTTCCATCAGGGGCAGAAGGTGCCGAGCCGTGAATGCGCGGAGCGGGCGGCCTTCATGGCCCAGGAGGATGCTCGGCTCGTCATGGACGCCGGCCACGCCTGCATGGAATTGGGCGAAGGGGACCGGGCGGCGCACCATTTCCGTCAGGTTCTGCGCTTGAATCCCAGCCACGAGGAGGCCCTGATCCAACTCTCGGAAACCCGGCGCCTGGCCCACGACCTCGAAGGCACAAAGCGCTACCTCCGGGAATGCCTCCTCCACCATCCAGAAAGCCGCCAAGCCCAGGAATACCTTGCGGAACTGGAGGCAAACTAGCGCTTTCCTAGTGAAACGGACCACAATCGTCCCATGCCCCTTCCCGCCGCATTCCTTGCCCGCCTGCGCCGGCTTCCCCTTCGCCTTCGTCGATCCCTGAAGGGTGGCATGGAAGGACTGCATCCCAGCCGCTTCAAGGGCGCAGGGTTGACCTTTGTGGAGAATCGACCCTACGTGCCGGGGGATGACCCTAGGACCCTCAACTGGCCCCTGACGGCCCGAACGGGTGAACCTATTGTGAAGCGGTACGAATCCAGTCGCGACCTTCAGCTCTGGCTGCTCGTGGACCCGAGTCCCGCCATGTTCCTCGGAGATCCCGTCAGTCCCATGCGCTGGGCTCTGGAATTGGCCGGTGCAGCCATGGCCACATTGAACGCCGGAAAGGACCGGCTGGGCCTGGTGGTGCCTGGAAACGGTCGCGAGATTCCCCCCCTTCGCCTGGTCCCCAAGCGGGGGCGAGTGGCGGGTCTCCACCTCCTGGAAGCCCTGGCCAGCCTGCGTCCCGTGGTCCCCACCCCCGAAGCCTGGCGGGAGGCCCTGGGGCATTGGGGGGAGCACAGCCATGATCACCGTCTCTGGCTTTTAAGCAACGGCACGGGCCTTCAGGGGTTGGACCACAGCCTCAAGCCTTTGGCCAGCCGCCACAGGGTGGTCTGGTTCCGCCCCACCACGCCAGATTCGGAGGCGAACGCCTGGCCAGACCCGGCCTTTCCTCCCACCGTCGAACGGCAGTCCTGGAGCCTGCTGGAGGACCCCGTGCACAAGCTGGGCCTTTGGCTGCGGGGCGGTGGCGCATGAAGCGCATCGGTCCACCTCGGGCATCCTTGATCCTGTGCCTCTGGGGCTGCCTGCCCCTCCTCGAAGCGGGCCCGGTCTGGAAGGCTCCCCCAACCCTGCCTTATGGACGGTTGTCCATCCTCGAACTGGTGGAGGAGGATCCCAACCAGCCTCCCCTGCCCCGCCCCGGGGACAACCGCCTCGGCCCCCTGGAGATCCGCGCCGCCCATCCCACCGCCGATGGGCGCGGCTGGCGCATCACCGTCCAGCCCCTGGTTCCTGGCACCGTCCACATCCCTTCCCTGGACCTGGGCGATGGTCGTCGCAGCCCAGAACTCCGTGTGACCGTTCCGAGAACCACGGCCTATGGCGCCCCGTGGAAAGGCGTGGGGGGCGGACCCGAGGACCAGCTTCCCCCCGTTCCCTTCCCCTGGTGGTGGGCTGGAACCGTCTGCCTGCCCTTCGTAGGCCTTCTGGTCTTCGTGCTGCGCCGTTTGCGCGCCCGGGCGCCCCAGCGGCGTTTCCACAGGCTGCGACGCTGCTTTGTGGCCCAGTGGCCGCCCCTCTCCCGACAGAGGGACGCGTTGGACCGTGCCCATGCGACCGGACGGGACCTTCTGGCGGCACGGTTTGGCGAGGAATCCCGGTCCTGGGGGGTCGAGGAGTTCCGGAACCACCACCTCGCGCCCTGGGGGGTCTGGGTGGAAAGCCTGGACGCCGCCCGATTCGGTCGCACGGAACCAGCCTTTCCCCCTTCCGAGACCCTGTTGAAAGCCTTGGAGGGGCGGCCATGATGCTCGACCTGCGCCATCCATGGGCCCTCCTGCTTCTCCCATTGGCCCTTTGGCTGCTTTGGCGCGCCCCCTATCGATGGGGCATCCCCAGGGAACGTCCTGTACCGAAATTCGTCCGGTGGTGTGCGCGCCTGGTGCCCCTTGGGCTCGCGGTGGTGCTGGTCCTGGCCGCTGCAGGCCCGGAATTGAGACGCTCGATCAAAGGGTTTGCGCCGGTGGTCGACTTCGCGGTGGTGCTGGATGGCAGCAGTTCCATGCTGGCCAAGGATGATGCCAAGGAGAGCCGCTGGGACGCCGCCCGCCGAATCCTGCTGAGCTTCATTGCTCGGCGTCCGGAGGACCGTTTCGCCCTCGTCCTGTTCAGCGCCCATCCGGTCACCCTCGCGCCCTTGACCGCAGACCATGAGAGGATTCTGCTCATCCTCGAAAGGCTTCGCCTGGAAAGCCGGGATGATGGCACGGCCATCGGCAGCGCCCTGATGACTGCCGTGCGCCGCCTGGCGGATAGCCCGGCCCGGTCACGGGTGATCCTCCTCCTGACGGATGGTGCCCAGAACCGGGGCAGGGTCACGCCTGCGGAGGCGGCCACCGAAGCCAAACGACTTGGAATCCGCATTCACACCGTCATTGTCGGCGGGAAGTTCGAAGCCCTGGTCCCCTTGGAGGGGGGTGGGCAGGCCATGCTGAAGGTGGCCACGGACCCCGAGACCTTGCAACAGGTGGCCCAAACCACTGGGGGGGAGGCCTTCCAGGCGGATGACCCCACGGGCATGGCCCGCAGCCTCCAGGCCATCGACCAGCTGGAAAAGACCGCCTTGCCGGTGGAGGCCCCCAGCGAAGGGCGGCCCCTGGGCCGATGGTTTCTCCTGGCGGGCGCCCTCCTGGCCCTGCCCCTGGCCGTGGATCTGACCCGAAAGCGGGGAACCCGCCCCCCTCCCTGGCTGGTCGCGCCATGAGCACCTGGCCCCTCAGTCATCCCTGGGCATTGCAGGTTTCCGCAGGGCTGGCCCTCCTGGCCTTGGCCTGGGGCCTATGGGCCCAGGCACGACCAGGCGCCAGCCTGCGCACGGTAGGCCAACGCCCCTGGCTCCTTGGCCTGGGCATGTCCCTTACCCTGCTGGGGCTTGGCCTCGGTCTGGCGGAGCCCCGTTGGGGCGCGCCGGAAGTTCCTCGGCTCACCGTCCACGTGGCCCTCGACGGGTCACGGTCCATGCTGGCCCGGGACGATGCATCCCGGACGCGCTGGGAGCGGGCGGTAGGCCTCCTGGAGGTGTTGTGGGCGGATGCCATTCCCGGCGTCCGGTACAGCCTCGATCTCCTCACGGGGGACGCCATTCCCTTGTTGCCCCCCAGCGAGGATCGAGCCCTGCTCAAGGATGTGGTGGGCTCCCTGGCACCCGGGGACGTGGGTTCTCCGGGTTCGGCCTTTGGCCGTGGCCTCGCCCAGGTCGCGGCCCAGGTTCAGCCCAAGGCACCGGCCATCATTCTCCTCCTCAGCGACGGCGAGGAGACCTTTCAGCGCCGGGAGGAAGCCCTCGCCACCGCCACCGGTTTCATCGTCAAGGCCTATGGCTGGAACGCGGCTTTCT
>CAZPUI010000178.1:6300-9255 GCA_964589695.1 uncultured Solibacteraceae bacterium
CCTTCGGGATTCCCAGGGCCCAGGTCCTGCCCCAGGGCACCGAGGCCAAGGAGCCCTCCACCACCCAGGCGGATCCCAGCTTCCTGGCTTCCCTTGCCGAGGCCACCGGCGGCAAGGCCTCGGCAGAGGATGTGCACCTTGCCCACCTGATCGAAGGGCTGGCCCAGGGCCGAACCCCTTTGCCGCTGCGCCGTTCCACCCTGCCGGCCCATCCTGAATGGGGAGCCTGGCTGGGGCTCCTGGGACTGGGCCTCTGGCTCTGGGGCGCCGGTCGCCGAATGGCCCGGTGGAAGCCCGTGCTGGGACTCATGCTGGGCTTGGTGGGGCCCAAGATGCCTGCCCAGATGCCCGTGCCCAATTCGATTCGGGCCTGGGTCGCCCAAGCGGCCCTCGAACGGGGCGAGGTGGACCGGGCCCATTCCTGGCGACCCTCCCCAAACAAGCCCCAGCATCGTCTCCTGGGCGCGCTGATCGATTTGCGCAGCGGTCGCCCCCAGCAGGCCCTGGAGCTCCTGGACCCTTTGACCGGCCAGGGGGTGCCTCGACCCGTTCCCGCGTGGCGGGCCCCAGCCCTCCTGATGGCGGCCCGAGCCCAGTTGGCACTCCAGAAGCCCTCCGAAGCCACGACCCTCCTGGAACGCCTGCTGCTGGAACTGCCAGGGCACGAGGTGGCCGCCCATGATCTGCAGTCTTTGATCCAGAGCCTCCCACCGCCGCCCCCCAAACCCCGCAAGCCTCCGCCCCCACCGCCGCGCCCCAGCCAGGGGGCCCGCCAGGATGAATTGGACGGCCTCAAGCAGCGCCTTCCCCAGAAACCGCCCCCCCGGTTGGGGGTCAAGGACCAGTAGATTTTTCCGCCTAATCCGGCCCCTTGGGGGACCGTAGCCTCGCACGAACCGATAGCAGCACCCCCCGAACGGTCACTCACCACCCAACCCTTTCCTGGAGGCTCCCATGCGCGCCCTCTCGCTCTCCTTTGCCCTCATCCTCGCCGCCGCCCTCCCCATGGCCGCCCAGACCGCACGCATGTTCAAGGTTGACGTGGTCGCCAAGTCCGGGATGTTCCAGGGCCACAAAATGGAAAAGTCAGAGAAGAAGGTGGACGGCCCCACCGAGATGCACATGCGCATGCCGCTCACCTTGGTGAAGGCCTTCCTCCAGTCCATGGGCGAAACCGAGCTCAAGGTCAATGGCAAGGGAAAGAAGGGCTTCAAGGCCGACGAGATCATCAAGCTCATCGAAACCAGCAAGGCCGGTGACCTGCTCCTGGAGATCACCACCGACAAGGGTGACCACGTCAAGATCTCCCTGGAATAACCGCACAACGAGCCGCATCCACCACGGGCGCCCGGAAGGGCGCCTTTGTTTTGTGGTACACAAGGGTCCATGGACCGAACCTTCGTCACCCCCATCCGTGTTCGCTATGCCGAAACCGATGCCATGGGCATCGTGCACCATGCGGTCTATCCCGTGTGGATGGAGCTGGGACGCTCAGACTTCCTCCGTGCCCAGGGCCAGAGCTATGCGGAGTGGGAGGCCCGGGGCGTCATGATGACCGTGGGAGAACTCCGAATTCGGTACCGGGCCCCAGCCCGCTACGACGAATTGGTGGAGGTCCGGACCTGGATCAAAGAGGCTGGGCGACGCAGGATCGTGTTTGCCTACGAAGTGTGGCGAGAATCCACCCGTCTGGCGGAGGGGGAGAGCCACCACATCGTCACCGGACCGGATGGCCGAGCCAGGATCCTTCCCGAGGACCTCCTAGGCTTGGTGAGCCAGGCCGTCCGTCAGGACCAACCCCACAAGACGGGCTAGGGCGTCCATGCTCCCCCGTCGCGTCTCATTGAACGCATCCCGGGCATAGGCCTGGAAGGAGACGAGGCCTGCGGGCCTGGTTCCGAACCCAAAGGGAACGCCATAGAACGTCTCGGGAATCAGCCCGCTGGCCTTTTCCGCCGCTGTCAGGTAGGCACTCTGGGACCCATCCGCATCATTGCTGGGGATGTAGAGGGGTTTTCCCGTCTCCAGCACCACCATACTCATGCTGCTCTGGGAGCGGGTGTCGAAGGGCGGGATATGACGGGCCTTCCCGCCTTCATAATAAAGATGGAAATGCAGAAGGGCCGTGGTCCAGTCCATGCTGGCGATGAAGAAGCAGGACAAATCGAAGGGTTCCCGTGTGGCCTGGAGAATGGCCTCCGACAACTCCCGCGGATCCATGCCAGGGTGCACCGACAGCAATGAAGCTTCCAGAGCGAACCGCTCGGAATCCGAGGCCTTGTAGCGTTCCAGCAACAGACCGGATTCGCTTCGCAACACCCCAAGTTCGGACTCGAGACGCTCCCCGTGACGTTTCGCCACCGCCAACTGCTCTGCCACCGAACGATCCGGGAAGAAGAACCCCATGGGTACCCCGCTTGGTGTGGACCAGGAAAAGTGGTTATCTGGAGACATGTCGACTATACGTCCTATTTCCCTTTTCAACACCCTGACCCGCCGCGTGGATCCCGTGGTGCCGCTCCAGCCCGGCGTCATCACCGCCTACAACTGCGGTCCCACCATCTACAACTTCGCCCACATCGGCAACCTCCGCACCTTCCTCTTCCAGGACCTCATGCGGAGGACCTTTGAGGCCGCGGGGTACGAGGTCCGGTTCTGCATGAACCTGACGGACGTGGAGGACAAGATCATCCGGGACAGCCAGAAGGACCTGCCCCCCGAGGCCGACAATGCCACCCGGATGCAGGCCATGCGGGACCTCACGGACCGCTACGAGGCGGCCTTCCTCGAGGATCTTGACCAGTTGCAGATCCGTCGCCCCACCTACATGCCCAGGGCCACGGCTTTCATCGCCCAGGTGATCGCGCTGGTGAAGACCCTTGAAGCCAAGGACCTGGCCTACGTTCGGGGGCGCAGCGTCTACTAGCCCCCGGCGGGCCTGCCCCACTAGGGTTT
>CAZPUI010000179.1:0-9235 GCA_964589695.1 uncultured Solibacteraceae bacterium
TCACCGAGGAGGTGTACGGCGTGGACCTGGTCCAGGCCCAGCTGGTGTTGGCGGAAGGTCATTGGCCAGAGACCCTCGGAAACCCCTACACGTTCACCGTACCCACGCCCCGAGGGGTGGCCCTGGAGGCCCGTATCCTGGCGGAGGATCCCCGGAACGGCTTCCTGCCGACCCCCGGCCCCCTGAAGGTGCTTCGCTGGCCCCTTGGCGTCCGCGTCGACAGCGGCGTGGAGGAGGGGGGCAGGGTCAATGACCGCTTCGACTCCCTGCTGGCCAAACTCATCGTCTGGGCCCCGGACCGACCCCAGGCCTGGGCTCGGCTCTCCCAGGCCCTGTCGGACACGGTGGTGCTGGGCTGCACCACCAACTTGCCCTTCCTCCAGTCCCTGAGCCGCCACCCGGAGGTGCGCGTCGGCGCAGTTTCCACCACCTGGATCGAGGCCCACCTGGCGGACCTGAATGCCCCCCTCCTGCCTGCGTCCTTCCTGGAGCTCCTCCACGGCGCCCCTTTCCGAGAGGCCCTTTCGGTCGCCCTTCAAGGTCTGGGTCGGCCCCGGTGGGAGGCAGCCCAGCGCTTTGCGGACCTTCGGCATCCGGAGCTCTCGGTGGATGGGCGACCCACCCCGCCCCCCCTCCGTCTCGAACCCACCCCCCTGCCCCACCGCTTCCAGCTTCACGGCCTGGCCTCAGAGCCCCTGAGCCTGGATGCCTGCCGCCTGGAGGGCGGGGACCTGACCCTGAGCCTCTTGGGTGAAACCCTGCACCTAACCGATCCTGGAGCCCGGGTGGCCTCCCAAAGCACCTCACAGGATGGACGGGTGTGCGCCCCCATGGCGGGCAAAGTGGTGGAGGTCAGGGTGCGAGAAGGGGACCCGGTGGAAGAAGGTCAGGTCCTCTTCATCCTGGAATCCATGAAGATGCAGTTCGAAGTGAACGCCCCCCGGGTCGGCACCGTGCGTACCGTGCTCGTTCAACCGGGCCAGATCCTGGCAGGACCGGAGGCCATGGCCGAGGTGGGGTGAGGGCCGTCACCCTCAGGAAGCTCCGTAGGCTGCGGGTTCGTTTCCACGAAGCCGATCTCACGTCAGCTCGCACGGGTACCTCCGAGGAAGGGGTGCAACGTGGAGGTCGTTCCGGCTCGGCGGGGTGCCCCCCACCGTCCCACAGGTCAAGGTCCCTGCACCCGTCTGGTGTTCTCCCCAAGGGTCAGCGGCGTCCATGCACAGGGGGCGTGGGGATGGGTCTCCGACTGTGAATTTTGAGTCGCAAAAAATGAATGGATTCACCTAGCCATTCACCGCCGTCAACAACCCACAAAATGATAATTATTTATCAATGCATTTAAATAACTACAAATCGCCCATCCGAAGTATGAACCGCATTTAAATGGTGACCACCTAAATCGGCATACGCGACGAACCAACAAGATTTTACGTTTTTAAAACATATAAAAAAATAAATCAAAATTCATCCTCAAATGATCTGCGATGTCCGGAATAGAGCTCGGACCATAGTTGATGCGCGAAAAAATAATTTTATTTTACAAAGCTACCACATATAGCACATGCTAATTTTGTCATCCAAGACCCAACGACACCATCCTGGCTTATGACTCCGGGTGGCTCCATGTCGATGGAGGCCTCTCCTTTTCGGCAATACTAAAAACAAAAAATCAATAAACCACACCCCCTCTCCCCCGCTGCGATGGGGCGAGCCCGAGGCCTTCGGCTTATTTTTGAATTTTTTATTTTTCCAGGACAACGACCAGGAGACAAAGCCATGAAAAAGAAGTTCCAACAGGTCGCGACCGTGAGCCATCAGGGGATGGTGATCGCCTTTGCCCGGGACGCCGAGGAGGGGGCGAAGGGTGAAATCTATTTCAATGTCCTGGACCTCCGGGTGGCGAGTGCCTCGGATGCGGCGGATTGGAGCGGGTTCACCCGGCTGGAATTCCCCGGGGAGCTGCGCCCCAGCGGCCTTGGCATCGTGACGGTGGAGGACACCAAGGGCCTGATCCTGGGCGCGGCGCCCACCCCCTTCAAGGTGGTGTCCGACCAACAGTACGTCTGCGTGTTCCGCCAATCCTCGAAGAACACCCTCCTGCTCAACCGTTTCATGCTGAAGCGGGTCACTGAACCCGGCAGCCGGGTCCCGGTGGTGAAACTGGAGCCCGCCTGGGAAGTCCGCTTCGAGCGCAGCGGCAAGCAGGATATTCCGGCCAGTCTTCGGGATTCCCAGAACTATGTGGCGCCCGATGGGTTGCCCTTTATCGAACCCACCCTCGAGCTGCCCATGATCAGCAATGTCGCGGAGGGCAAGTTCGATGTGGTCATCCTTCCCAGCGAGACCAAGGCCCTGGGGACATGGCAGTTCTTCGCGGTGGATTCGGTCACGGGCAGGTTGAACTTCTTTTCCATTCCCATGAACGATCTCGGGCTGTTCGACCTCACCGGCAAGCCCTTGGATGCCTCTGGCAACATCCTGCCGGACCAGTCCATCGCCCTGTATCTGAATGAGCATCTCCCGGCCCAGTTGGCGCCCTTTGCCTATGGCCCCTCGGCCCTCGTGTACTCGGTGCAGGAGCGCCTCACCTCTGCGAATGGGGAGAGCACCCTGCTGAAGCGCAGCGGAAGAACCATGGTCGCCATCGGTGTCAACGCGCCAGGCCTGGGCGTCCGCGTGGCCACCTTGGATCTGGGAATTTCCAAGTCTGGAGCCCTGGCCCAGGCCCCCGAAAACCTGGTGGCCACCCTGGTGTCCCCGGCGAACTACGCGCTGGACTTCGGCCAAAGCGCCTACCTTACGCTGCAGAACCACGGGGACTCCCTCTCCATCAAGGGCAACTACGAGATCGAGACCTGGATCTATCCCACCAGCGGCGTGGCCGAGGACCAGATCATCCTGGGGGGGGATCCCGGAACCGCCGCGGAAAAGGCCGCGCCCTACCTGAAGGTCACCCGCGAATTGAAACTCGCCGCCGGGTTTGGCGATGGCACCCAGGCGGTGGCCTGCCGGTCCGCAGCCCCCGTCATCGCCCTGGGTGCCTGGACCAAGGTGGCGATGCGGTATGACACCACCGCAGGGTTCACCCTCTGGATCAACGATCAGATCGTACCCCAGGAGGGGGGTGCCACGGGAGTCCTTCCCTTTGGAAACCCCATCTCCACCGTCAGTGGTTCCGTGAACGGATTCGTGGGGACCCTCGATGGCCTCACCATCCGCCAGGACATCTCCGGCACCCTGACGGAGGTGGGCAAGTGGGCCTTCGACACCGTGGCCTATGGGGACACTCCCCCCACCACCCCCGACACCTCCACGTACCTGAACAAGGGGCTGATCTACGGCGCCATGCTGGTGCCCGCCATGTCCCCCACCTCCAGGGACACCCAGGGGGCCATGACCCTCGATTCCAACGGGCTGACGGTGTTCACCGGCATCCTGCCCTTTGTGGAGCCCACCGCGTCTCCCTTCCTGCTTTCGGGATCCGACGGGCTGCTCCACCTCTACTACGAGGCCCCGGATCAGGGGTTCAATGTGGTGCAGTACGACGCCGAGGCCGCCCGGGCGGTCTTCGCCTCGGGGTGGACCACGCCACCGGGAACGGCCGTGCAGACCGGCACACTGCGATACCTCTCCACGCGGTCCGGAACCTTCATGAACCGGGCCGAGATCACCGTGAAGCCCACCGGCCGGGGCGAACTGTGCGAGGTGCGGTTCGACAACGGCCAAGGGACGGTGGAGCTTTGGAAGGGGGTTCCCCGCAACCTGGACACCTTCCTGGACATCCTGGGGGGCAAGTCCACGTCGAACCCCGATGACCAGGGCTTCAAGGCCGGAACGAAGGCGTTCTACGACAGCGAGGCACGGTATCCGGTCTGCCGCACCCTGGCCCACTCCGATGTGTCGGATGTGCACATCGTGTTCCTGTCCAGGCTCATCCAGACCCTGCCGCTGCTGAGCGTCGAGATCAAGGACCTCACCCCAGAGGTCTGCACGGTGGTGGTTCAGCTGGAGGCCCATCGGTTCTGGACGGCGGGAGCCCCGAGCACCATCATCCAGACCTGGACGGGCGTACCCATCCTGGGGGCCGAGCTGCAACAGGTGCTCAACGGACTGTCGGGCACCTACGACTATTCCAGCACCACCTCCGCCAACGCGGGGTTGTACAGCATCCCCGCGGGGGGGGCTTCCAACGCCCTCCATCCCGTGCTCTTCCTCACCCAGCCGGGTGTCACGGAATTCACCGTGACGGTCTCCGAGGGGTCCAGCCCCGAGCTTTGCCACGTGGCCATCGGCCTCCTGGCCGCCGACAAGACCCCGCTCACCGGGACCTGGACCGATATTCCGCGACAGCAGGAGGCCTTCGCCGCCGCCCTTCAGGCCGGACAGCCGGTGTCCCCCCTGCTCCTGGTCATCACGGATGGCCTGAGCGCCTACGTGCTGAACCACCTGTCCTCCCCCCAGGATGCCGCCAACATGCTGGCCTGGGCCTCCACCTTCGATGTCTATACCGATGGGCAGATCGGTGGGCTCGAGAAGACCCTCGCCCAGGGACCCATCCCGGCCCAGATCCTCCAGGGCGCCACCACCACCACGGGGGGGGTGACGGAGGTCCTGACCTCCGGCTCGCGGCTCTTCTCCACCCTGGCCTACACCAGCCCCACCAACGGGGCCAAGGCGATGGTCCAGGACACCGCGGCCATGCCCGGAGGCAAGGTGGACCTGGTGGTGGCCGCGGTCAACGGTGGATGGATCAACGAATCCCCCCGGATGGCCGTGGCCTGCAAGGGCTCCAACGCCATTGCGTGGGATATCACCGATGCCCGAATCAACGCCCTGGCCATCCCTGGGGACATGTCCCTGGGCACCTGGTGCAAGCCGAAGACCTCCCCCAGCCTGGGGGGTGCGCGGCTCCTGACCTACAACCGCCTCGGAACGCCCGACTTCCCCTCGGAGCGGGTCCAGTACGCCCTCGGGTTGACCTGTGCCCCCAGCCTGCGCTTCGACACCTCCACGGGGTTCGTGGGTTCGTACAACCTGGCCGGGGCGGACTGCACCCTGCAGGCCTGGGTTCAACCTGAACAGCAGGGTGGGGGCCAGGTCCTCACCCTCAGCACCATCGGCATTTCCAAGCCCTACCTCTCCCTGAAGGTCGACGGCGACCAAAAGGCCGTCCTGACCTACGGTTCAGGGCTCGGGGAGGTGACCAGCGTCACCCGCCTTGTCGTGGGCACCTGGTACCAGCTCACGGGCGTGCTGCGGGAGGTCCCGGGGCAGGCTCAGGTGGAACTGCACCTCTACCTCAATGGGGTGGAAGAGGGAGCCCTCACCCTTCCCAAGGGGACCTTCGACCGGGTCCCCGGGGCCTTGAATGCCGGGAGCAACGCCACGGCCATGCCCATGCTGGCCAATGGTTTCTTCATGTGGAAGCGGGCCCTTTCCGCCTCGGAGGTCCGGGGCTACTTCGAAAACGCCGCACCCGAGAATGGTCCGGACCTGGTCATCGCCTGGTACCTCACCGAGGGACAGGGTTCCACGGTCACCAATCTGGCGGTGGAAGGGACGCCCTTCGTGTCCACCATCCAGAACCAGGCCACGGAACCCTGGGCCCCCCGGGGTGCCTACTGGGTTCCCTATGCCGCGAACCGCGCCTTTGCCCTGGTGGCCCGGGAACGCCCGCTGTTGACCGGCTGGCGCCAGGTCGGATCGATGTACCGATCGGCGTACGCCCTGCATTTCACGGGCCAGGACCATGTGGACTGCGGCAACGACGCCTCCCTGAACCTGGACAGTTCCATCAGCCTGGAAACCTGGATCAGGCCGGACCATGTGGACAGCGTCCAGACCCTGATCTCCAAGCCCGGGGCCTACGAGATCGGCCTGAATCGAGACAACACCCTTTACTTCTCCATCCAGACCTCCGTGGGCCTGATGCGGCTGGCCACGGCGGCCACCCTCAAGGCGGGGGAAGTCCACTACGTGGCCGCCACCGTGTCCACGGGTCCCAAGCAGACCACCACCAGCTCGGACAAACCCGTCCTCCAGACCTATGTCCTGGACATTCAGGTCTACCTGGATGGCGTGGTCTCGGCCTCCTTCCACAAGGACGACTATGCGGATCCCGTGAGCCTCTCCACCAGCAAGACCCGGCTCAACCTCGGCCGAAGCACCAAGGGGGCGGCGTATTATTCAGGATTCCTATCCGAAGTCCGCCTGTGGCAGATCGCCCTGGATGCCGCCACCATCCGGCAGGTCTTCCAGCTCCACACGCCCCCCGCCTCCAGTGATGGGCTCGTCTCCTACTGGCGGTTTGCCGAGATGCGGGGAACCTTCGTGGGGGACCAGCACGACTTGAACAATGGGGTCGTCACCAGCAACGAGCTGTGGGCCCTCTTCCCCGAGGCTTCCGCGCTGTGGATTTCCGTGGATGGGGTGCCCAGCCCGACGGTGCCCATCTCCCTGGCGGAAATCGGGGGCTACGGTGAGGATCAGTTCACCGCAGGGGCCCTGAAGACAGGAGCCGCCTTCACCCTGGGGTTCAATGGGCAGATCGATGACATCCGGGTGTGGAATGTCCAGCTCACCCCCGAACAGGTGGCGGACAACCTGTACCGCCCCCTCACCGGGAGTGAAGCGGGACTGGCGGGGTACTGGCCCTTCAACACGGGTTCGGGCCAGCTGGTGGACGATGGCACGGGGCATGGCAACACCGGGCGCTTGGTACCGGAGGGGAATCTACCCCTGTGGGGGACCTCCACCGCGCCCCTGAGCAACGAGGCGAAGGAGGTCTACAACAGCCTGGGAGGTGTGCGTACCGCCTTCCAGATCCGGATTTCGGGATCCCCCTCGGTGGTGGAGTATGCCGACACCCAGCGGGATGCCTACGGCACCCTCTTCAGCGTCATGAAACGGTGCTACGTATCCGAGACCCAGGGTCGCGTGAACCTGGTGACCGGCTACAAGGTGGGCGATCTGGACACCATCTATGCCGGCCAGGTCCAGACCCAGCCCTCCCTGATCGGATACATCGAGGGTGCGCCGCCCATTCCCAGCGAGAACGAAACCGCACCCTACTGGTCGGAGGTCACCTGCATCAACACCTATGCCGGGAACTGCTCCATCAAGCTCATCCAGGCCGATAACACCGTCCTCAGCTACAGCGGCAGCCAGAACAGCGGGGACAGCACCACCATCAGCGGCAAGGTGGGTGCCTACATCTCCACCGGCAGCTCGGCTTCCTTCGGGGTCGGGGCCGAGACCGAGTGGGACACCTGGAACATCGAGGGCCACCTGGGCTATGTGGGTGAAACCGCCGCCGGCAAATCGGCGGTGGAAGAGCTGGGCTTCGGCTACGGCAAGACCAGGACCCTCACGGATGTGGTCAGCCCCGGGGGCACCTGGGAGCCCAAGGAATTGATCCTGAACCCCGAGGTGGGGCGGAGGTACATCCCCGACAACCTGGGCTACGCCCTGGTGAAGTCCCTCACGGCCGACCTCTACATGGTTCGTCTCAAGGGATCCAATTCGGTGGTGAAGCTGTCCATCGTGCCGAACCTGGACATTCCGGAAGACGTCAACATCATCAGCTTCCCCATCGACCCCACCTACACCAAGAACGGGACCTTGGATGGCATGGTCGGTTTCAAGACGGATCCGAGTTATCCCTATGCCAACCTCACCCGGGGCAGTTATTTCAAACCCATCGAGGCCTACCAGCTCAAGCGGAACATCCAGAAACAGGACAAGCAGCTGGAGGGCTATTTCAAGCAGTTCAGCACCGCCAATCTGAGCAAGGGACTGGGGCTGTCGGACATCGGTCACCTGACGTCCAAGGCCAATGCCCGAACCGGATTCAAGGAGTTCCGGGACGATTTCCTGCCCAACGAACCGGCCTACGATTGGTCGCGGAACCTCAGTCGGCGGAACATCGCCAACACCTACGTGTGGAACGCGAATGCGGGGTACCACACGGAAGAGGAATCGGTGCTGGACAACTACACCGAATCCTACTCGGGGATCTCCAACTGGAACTCCAGCGATGGGCTGCATTTCGACCTGCAGACTGCCTTCATCGCAGGGATCTACACCGAGTTCGATGCGCTTTGGATCGCTTCCCTGGAAGTCATGTCCATGAAGACCAAGGCCTCGGATCGGTCCTTCGGGTTGGAAGTGGCCTTCAATCCGGAGTCCTACCTCAAGTGCCCCGTCGTGGATGCGGAAGGCCAACCCGTGGGCTACACCCCGGCGGACGCCCCCGGGAAGGTGGATGGGTACCGGTTCATGTCCTTCTTCCTGGCGCCCACGGAGGATAACTTCCGGCAGTTCTTCGATCGGGTGGTGGACAAGAATTGGCTCAAGAACAGTTCCGACCCCGGTGCGGCGGCCCTCTCCCAGGCCAGCCAGGACACCAACGGCACCTGGAGGGCCTTCCACCGGGTGACCTATGTGAGCCGCATTCCCCAGCCCTTCCTTCCCGGCCCCGCGGAATCCACCAGCCCACCCATCGTCCCCCCCGCCAATGTCGCGGACAACACGGTGCTGACGCGGTTGGTGGAGCGGGAAGTGGGCGCCACCCCAACACCCTCGCCCACCCAGATCGGGGCCGCCGTGGATGCCGTCCTGGGGCAATCCGTGGCCTCACCAGGCCAGTTGGCGGCGGTACTGCCCTGGTGGACGGGGTTCCTGGCGGCTGCGGAGGATACCCGGAGCACGGCCTACACCACCCTCCTGACCCTGCGGGGGGACCTGTTGAATTACATGATCCAGAAATACCAAAGCGAGGCCTATGCCCTTGGCGGCGCGCAATTCCTGCGCGATTCGCACCTCAACCAAAGGAGACCCATTCATGGCTAAGACCCAACAGGCGGCTGCCCAGCAGCAGTGGACCGACATCTACCTGCGGCACAATTTTGCGGACAAGGGCATGTATCCCACCGGGGGTTCATTGAGCAACTCCCCGGACATCATCCCGGCGGGAACCCAACCGGTGTCGGACCCGACCCAGTACATTGCCGATACGAACTGGGGCAAGGATTTTGGCGGGAACACCTACGCCCAGCTGCCCAATTACATCTACATGCGCTGCAAGAACCTGGGTGCGGCCGCGACCAAGGGCAAACTCTACCTCTACTACTCACCCGCGTCGCTGCTGCTGTGGCCCACGGACCCCCTGGATCCCTCCAAGGGCTGGTCCAAGAACCCCCTCAAGACCAGCACCGGCGCCAGCTATGTGGAG